>DASRIK010000065.1:0-4961 GCA_035650035.1 Burkholderiales bacterium
CACGATCAAGCCGCTCGACCGTATCGAAATCAATCAGCTCGAAGGGCAGCTTCATGCCGAAAACAGGCAGAGGCTCGTGACCTCTGCCTCGCAGGTGCTGTCGGACCTCACGCGCTTTGCAGGCGTCGTGATGACGCCGCGACGTAGCGGCGGCTTTCGGCACATCGAATTCGTGAGGCTTTCGGATACCCGGGTACTGCTCATCCTCGTCACGCCGGACGGCGACGTTCAGAACCGCATACTGCTCACGGACCGGCCGTACACCCCGTCGGAGCTCACGGAAGCGGGAAACATCCTCAACCAGAACTTTGCCGGCCTCACGTTCGAGGAAACCCAGCATCGCGTGCATGAGGAGTTGAAACAGCTGAGGGAAGACATGACGCGCCTCATGACCAAAGCGCTCGAGGCAGGCCAGGCCGTGAACGAATCGGCGGAAGATGTCGTGATAACCGGTGAAGGCCGGCTTCTCGACGTGCATGATCTTTCTTCCGACATGAAGCGGCTTCGGAAGCTCTTCGACCTCTTCGAGCGGAAGACAGGTCTGCTCCAGCTGCTCGACATCTCGAACCGTGCACACGGCGTGCAGATTTTCATAGGCGGCGAGTCGGGTCTCGTCCCGCTTGACGAGTGCAGCGTCGTCACCGCGCCCTACGAAGTCGACGGCAGGATCGTCGGCACGGTCGGCGTCATCGGCCCCACGCGCATGGCTTACGAGCGCGTCATTCCGATCGTGGACATCACGGCGAAGCTCCTTTCGAGCGCGTTGTCTCACCATTAAAGGAACCTAGCCGTGGCTCGCCTCGTTCCCGAGCCGCAGCTCGCCGATGGTACGCCGCCCAAACCGGGCGTGCTCCTCATCAACCTCGGAACGCCCGATGCGCCGACGCCCAAGGCGGTGCGGGCGTATCTCAGGGAATTTCTCTCCGACCCGCGGGTTGTCGAGATCCCGCGATTCATCTGGTGGCCGATCCTCCACCTTTTCGTGCTCACGACGCGTCCGAAGGCATCGGCCGCGCGCTACCAGCAGATCTGGGGCCGCGATGGTTCGCCGCTCAAGGTCTATACCGAGCGCCAGGCCGCACTCCTGCGCGGCTACCTCGGAGAGCGTCGTCGCGCGCCACTCGAGGTGGATTACGCAATGCGTTATGGCGCGCCGGGCATTCCTGAAAAGCTCCAGGCGCTGAAAGCGAAAGGCTGCGAACGCATTCTCCTCGTTCCCCTGTACCCGCAGTACTCGGCCAGCACGACCGCCACCGCGTTCGACGCCGCTTTTCGGGTGTTTTCGGGCCTGCGCAATCAGCCGGAGATCCGCACGATCCGTGACTTCCACGATGATCCGGGCTACATCCGCGCGCTCGCCCACACGATTCGAGACTATTGGGGGAAACGCGGTCGTCCCGAGGTTCTCGTGATGAGCTTCCACGGCGTGCCGCGGCGCACGGTGGACCTCGGCGATCCGTATCTGCGCCAGTGCGAAACGACGGGACGGCTGCTCGCCGAAGCACTCGGCCTTGCGCCGGAGCAGTACAAAATCGCTTTCCAGTCGCGTTTCGGGCGCGCCGAGTGGCTGAAGCCTTATACCGCCGGCGTGCTGACGGAGCTCGGACGTCGAAAAGCCGAGCCGGTCGACGTGGTCTGCCCGGGCTTCGTCTCCGACTGTCTGGAGACCCTCGAGGAAATCGCGATCGAAGGCAAAGGGCTGTTCGTCGAGGCCGGCGGGCGCGAGCTGCGCTACATCCCTTGCATGAACGATCGTCACGAGTGGATCACGGCCCTGGCGGACCTTGTCGAACGCCAGTTGTCGGGCTGGCTTGCCACGCCTGTCGCGACCGCGGAGCAGGCGACCGGCACCCGTCCCCTTCCCAGCAGCGCGCACATTTCTTGATGCATACCTGAGGCGCGGGCGGCGCCCCACGCACGCTATCGGCCGTCGTCCGGCGTGATTTTCGCTGTACTACAAGGACTTACATCGTGGTTGAAATCCCGCGGCCTAACCCCCATGTGCTGGAGGGTCAACGAGGAGTAACAAGATGCAGGAAACGCCCGATTACACCAATCCGGAGCTGGCAGGTGCGCGTGATGGCTCGCAATCCGTTGCCGAGCCCGGCTCCGAGCTCGAACAACGCCTGAAGCAGGCCGAGCAGGCTGCCCAGGAGCATCACGACGCGTGGCTGCGCGCGAAAGCGGAGTCGGACAATTTCCGCAAACGCAGCCAGATCGAAATCGCGAACGCCCACAAGTTCGCCGTGGAAAACTTTGCGAGCGAGCTGCTGGCGGTCAAGGACAGCCTGGAAGCCGCACTTGCTTCCGACACGGCGAGCGCGGACAGCATCCGCGCCGGCGTAGAGCTGACGCTCCGCCAGCTGAAATCCGTCTTCGAGAAATTCAACATCCGCGAGGTCGAACCGCTCGGGCAGAAGTTCGACCCGCATTTCCATCAGGCCATCAGCACGGCCACCGCCGATGCGGAGCCCAACACGGTCATCCAGGTGCTGCAGAAAGGCTATCTCCTGCACGATCGGGTCATCCGCCCCGCGCTCGTGATCGTGTCCAAGGGTAAAGATGTTGAAAGTTGACGAGTTACGCCCAATATCGGGGTGTATGAGAGCTAATCGGGTTTGAGATAAGCAGAGGAAGACATGGCAAAAATCATAGGCATAGACCTGGGCACCACGAACTCGTGCGTGGCCGTGATGGAAAACGGCACCCCGAAAGTCATCGAGAATTCCGAAGGCGCGCGCACGACGCCCTCCGTTGTGGCCTATATGGACGACGGGGAGATCCTCGTCGGCGCACCTGCCAAGCGCCAGGCCGTTACCAATCCGAAGAACACGCTGTATGCCGTGAAACGTCTCATCGGCCGGCGTTTCGAGGAAAAGGAAGTCCAGAAGGACATCGACCTGATGCCCTACAAGATCGTCAAGGCCGATAACGGCGACGCCTGGATCGAGGTGCGCGGCAAGAAGATCGCGGCCCAGGAAATCTCGGCGCAGGTGCTCATCAAGATGAAGAAGACGGCCGAGGACTACCTCGGCGAGCCGGTCACCGAAGCGGTGATCACGGTGCCTGCGTACTTCAACGACTCGCAGCGTCAGGCAACCAAGGACGCCGGGCGTATCGCCGGTCTCGAAGTGAAACGCATCATCAACGAGCCGACCGCGGCCGCGCTCGCGTTCGGTCTCGACAAGAAAAAAGGCGATCGCAAGATCGCGGTCTACGACCTCGGCGGCGGAACGTTCGACATCTCGATCATCGAGATCGCGGCGGTCGAAGGCGAGCATCAGTTCGAAGTGCTCTCGACGAACGGCGACACATTCCTCGGCGGCGAAGACTTCGATCAGCGCCTGATGGACTACCTCTGCGACGAGTTCAAGAAAGAGTCGGGCATCGATCTCCGCAAGGACATGCTCGCCCTGCAGCGGCTGAAAGACGCTGCAGAGAAAGCGAAGATCGAGCTCTCGTCCTCGCAACAGACCGAAGTCAACCTGCCGTACATCACCGCTGACCAGTCCGGTCCGAAGCACCTGGCGGTGAAGATCACGCGCGCCAAGTTCGAGTCGCTCGTCGAAGATCTCATCGAGCGCACGATCGAACCGTGCCGGATCGCGGTGAAAGACGCCGGCGTGAAGCTGTCCGAAATCGACGACGTGATTCTCGTCGGCGGTCAGACGCGCATGCCGAAAGTACAGGACAAGGTCAAAGAAGTCTTCGGCAAGGAACCGCGCAAGGACGTGAACCCGGATGAAGCGGTCGCGGTCGGCGCGGCGATCCAGGGCGGCGTGCTGCAAGGCGACGTGAAAGACGTGCTGCTCCTCGACGTGACACCGCTTTCGCTCGGCATCGAGACGCTGGGTGGCGTGATGACGAAGCTCATCCAGAAAAACACGACGATCCCGACCAAGGCGACGCAGGTGTTCTCGACGGCGGAAGACAATCAGACCGCGGTCACGATCCACGTGCTTCAGGGCGAGCGCGAAATGGCGCGGGCGAACAAGTCACTCGGTCAGTTCAACCTGACCGATATACCGCCTTCACCGCGCGGGCTGCCGCAGATCGAAGTGACGTTCGACATCGACGCGAACGGGATCCTGCATGTGTCGGCGAAAGACAAGGCGACCGGCAAGGAGAACAAGATCAAGATCCAGGCCTCGAGCGGTCTTTCCGAGGAAGAGATCCAGCGCATGGTGAAGGACGCCGAAGCGCACGCCGAGGAAGACAAGAAGACCCGCGAGCTGGTCGAAGCGCGTAACCAGTGCGATCACATGGTGCACTCGGTCAGGAAGTCGCTGAAGGACCATGGCGACAAGGTGAGCGCGGACGAGAAGTCGAAGATCGAAGCCGCGTTGAAGGATGCCGAAGAAGCGATGAAGTCCGACGACAAGGCGAAGATCGAAGCCGCGACGCAAAAGCTCGCCGAGAGCGCGCACAAGCTGGCCGAGCAGATGTATGCTCAGGAGCAGGCGACGCAGGGCCAGGGCCAGGCGGGTGCAGGTCAGTCCGCTGGAGCTGGGGCCGGCGCCGGGGCGCAGGCGAGCCAGCAACAGGACGACGGCAACGTGGTGGACGCCGAGTACGAGGAAGTGAAGGACAAGAAGTAAATAGCGGTTAGAACTTGCCGTTATGCGTTACGGGACCGGGGAGGCCGCAGTCGAGCCTCCCCGTTCTGCGTTTTTCAGAGCAGGGTGCGGCGATAGGGAGCCATGGCAACAAAACGCGACTATTACGAAGTGCTCGGAGTCAACAAGGACGCCTCCGAGGACGAGATCAAGAAGGCCTATCGCAAGCTCGCGATGAAATACCATCCGGATCGCAATCCGGATAATCCCAAGGCCGAGGAGCACTTCAAGGAGGCGAAGGAAGCGTACGAGATCCTCACGGACTCGAACAAACGCGCCGCGTACGATCATTACGGGCACGCGGGCGTCGATCCGTCGGCTGCGGGTGCGGGCGCCGGGTTCGGC
>DASRIK010000066.1:0-2134 GCA_035650035.1 Burkholderiales bacterium
GCGTCGATGATGCGCTCGTGGATGCTTTTCGCCGAGAAACCGCCGAAGACGACGGAATGAATCGCGCCGATCCGCGCGCACGCCTGCATCGCGACGACCACTTCGATCGACATCGGCATGTAGATGATGACGCGGTCGCTCTTACGAATGCCGCGGGACTTGAGCCCGTTCGCAAGCATGCACACGCGCCGGTGCAGCTCCTTGTAAGTGATCCGGGTGACCTCGCCATCGTCCGCCTCGAAGATGATCGCGGTCTTGTCAGGCTGGGCCGCGAGGTGGCGGTCGAGGCAGTTGTACGACGCGTTGAGCGTCCCGTCCTGGAACCACTTGAAAAACGGCGCCTTCGATTCGTCGAGCACGCTGTCGAACGGCTTTTTCCAGATCACTTCCTCGCGCGCAAGGCGCGCCCAGAATCCCTTGAAATCCTTTTCGGCCTCGGCGCAGAGTCTGCGATACGCGTCCATGCCGGGAATATTGGCGTTCTTCACGGCCTCGGCCGACGGCGGAAAAACGCGGTTTTCCTGCAGGACTGATTCGATGGTCGACATGAATTCCTCCGACGGCGAGATGTGTTCGGCGCTGTCAGCGTGCCTCGCAGCGTCTTTTTAGGGGCGCTTCGTGCGCGGCAGCCAGAGCGGCAAATGGAAGCATTAAAAGGATGCATTGTAAAGGCGCGAGGCCGTTCGCCGCGCCGGGAGCGACTTGATCTGCCTCAGGAAACCCGCGATGAGTACACGGTTCGACCACGGCGCCGCCATGGTGCTCCAACGGTAGCGGCGCGTCGGCAAGGCAGGCATACTTACGTTTTTTTGATTTCGACCAATGGCGGGCCGCCCCGCATTGCATGGTAGTGAACCTGGTCAGGTCCGGAAGGAAGCAGCCACAGCTATTCTCTGCAAGTGCCGGGGGTACGGCTCGCCACCCCGTCTCACCACAACCCAAAAAGCCGAATCGAGATGACCTTTCGCCGCCTTGCCGTTCTGCTTAGCGCGCTTGCCGCGTTTTCAACTGCACCTGCGCACGCGATCGACGGTGTCGCGTTCGAGATCGGCAGCGGCGACGGTGTCGACATGGGCCGGATAAGCGTGCAATGGGACTGGAAGCGCCGGCTGCTTCAGTTTTCCGATTGGCACCTGGGAGGCTACTGGGACCTCGCACTGGGTTACTGGAACCGCGGCAACGTACGCGCGGGCGAACACGAGGATCTTTTCGACCTGGGCTTTACACCGGTGTTTCGCCTCCAGCCGAACGGGCTCGTCGGTCCGTTCATCGAAGCGGCGATCGGGTTCCATCTGCTGTCCCACACGTCGATCGGCGATCGCCGGATGAGCACGGCTTTCCAGTTCGGCGATCACATCGGCCTGGGCTACCGCTTCGGCGCGAAGAATCACTACGAGCTTGCCTATCGCTTCCAGCATCTGTCGAACGGCAGCATCAAGCGTCCGAATCCCGGAATCAACTTTCACCAGATACGTCTGCAGTACCACTTCTGAAGTCGTAAGCCGTCGGCGCGGAGCCGCGGACGGTACGCGAGGCACGGTACAATAGGTCATCTCGCGAGCTCGTCGGCGAGGCTTTTCCCCCCGCCGACGGTTCGTGGCTTACGGCTACGGATGTTCCAGTGACCCAGGTTCTCGCCCGCAAGTGGCGCCCACGCACTTTTGACGAGCTCGTCGGACAGGAGCACGTCGTACGTGCGCTCTCGAATGCGCTGCGCGAGCAGCGGCTGCATCACGCATATCTTTTCACCGGCACGCGAGGCGTCGGCAAAACCACGCTCGCTCGCATCATCGCGAAAGCGCTGAACTGCGAGACTGGCGTGACCGATCGGCCTTGCGGCCGGTGCGGCCCGTGCACTGAAATCGACAGCGGCAGGTTTGTCGACCTGATCGAGCTCGACGCGGCGTCCAACACGCAGGTCGACAACATGCGCGAGCTTCTCGAAAACGCGATGTATGCGCCGACGGCCGGACGCTACAAGGTCTACATCATCGACGAAGTGCACATGCTTTCGCGCAATGCCTTCAATGCGATGTTGAAAACGCTGGAAGAGCCGCCGGAGCACGTGAAGTTCGTGCTTGCCACGACCGATCCCCAGAAAATCCCGGTGACGGTGCTCTCGCGCTGCCTCCAG
>DASRIK010000067.1:0-5361 GCA_035650035.1 Burkholderiales bacterium
CAAAGTCTTTCTGCTGTGTTCCCTGCTGGGTGCGTTCTGTAATTTGTGTGTCTACCTGCTCGCGCAGGGGCTGGTCTCGTTGCTCGCGCTGCGCTTCGCAACGGGTTTCTTTCTCGCCGGAATCTACCCTGTCGGCATGAAGATCGCCGCAGGCTGGTACCAGCGCGATCTCGGAAACGCGATCGGTTTCCTGGTCGGGGCGCTCGTGCTCGGCACCGCCTTTCCGCACCTGCTGAAAGCCATCGGGCAGGCCTATCCGTGGGAGGTGGTGACAGTAGCGGTTTCCATCACGGCGGCATTGGGTGGATTGCTGATGTGGGCGTTCGTGCCGGATGGTCCGTATCTCGCGCAAGGTACGAAATTCGATCCGCGTGCGCTCGCAGTGATCTTTCGCTCACCTCTTTTTCGGGCGTCCGCGTTCGGCTATTTCGGCCACATGTGGGAGCTCTACGCGTTCTGGGCATTCCTGCCGGTCGTTCTTGCGGCGCATTTTGCGCAGGCCCATGCAGCGCTCAGCGTGCCGCTGTGGGCTTTCTTCGTCATCGGCGCGGGCAGTATCGGTTGTGCCGTCGGCGGCTTGATCTCGCTCAGGACCGGCAGTGCTCGCGTCGCGTTTGCGCAGCTTGCCACGTCCGGCACCTGCTGCATTCTCTCACCGTTTTTCTTTCATGCGCCGACGCCGCTTTTTCTCGCGTTCATGGTGGTCTGGGGAGTTACGGTCGTCGGCGATTCGCCGCAGTTCTCGGCGCTGAACGCGCAGAACGCACCGAAGGCGCTCGTCGGATCTGCCTTGACGATTGCGAACTGCATCGGCTTCTCGATTACGGTCGCGAGCATTCAGCTTCTGAACAGTCTCGCAGGTCACGTGAACGCAGCGTTTCTCTATCTCCCGCTCGCGATCGGCCCGATATTCGGTCTGCTCGCGCTCGCGCCGCTGCTTCGCCCGCTCGCGAGTTATCGCACGCCCTGAGGCGCGATCCAGGCGCACGTCCCGGTGGGCTCGCATGGTACGATTCGCTGCGCGACGAATCGGAAAGCGCCTCCAGATGATCTGCAGAAAACTGCTCGCGCCCTGTGCGATTGCGTACAGCGCTTTGACTTTGGCATGCCTTCATCCAGGCGCTGCCCACGCGCAGACGGCGGGCCAGAGTTACCCCGTCAAGCCGGTCCGTCTCGTCGTGCCGTTCGCGCCGGGCGGACCGAATGACATCCTCGCGCGGTTGATCGGACAAAAGATCACGGAAAGCTGGGGACAGCAGGTGATCGTCGACAACAGACCCGGCGGTGCAACGGTCATCGGAACCGAGTTCGCGGTGAAGTCGCCGCCCGACGGTTATACGTTGCTCATCGTCTCACCGACGACAGCGACGAACCCCAGTCTCATGCGCAAGCTGCCGTACGACACCCTGCGCGATCTCGCGCCGGTCATCCTGCTCGCGACGTCGCCGAACGTGCTGGTGGTTCATCCCTCACTTCCGGCGAGATCCGTGCGCGACTTGCTTGGTGTCGCGCGAAAGCGGCCGGGCGAAGTGACTTTCGGCTCCGGAGGCAACGGTACTTCGACGCACCTCGCGGGCGAAATCCTCGCTCTTCGCGGCGGCGTGAAAATGGTTCACGTGCCGTACAAAGGCGCGGCGCCCGCGACGCTCGGCGTGCTGAGCGGTGATGTGTCTTTCCAGTTCGGTTCGATCCTGCCGCTGACGCCGCACATCAAGACAGGCCGGCTTCGCGCGCTCGCCGTAAGCAGCTTGAAGCGCGCTTCGATTCTCCCCGAGGTGCCGCCCGTGGCGGAAACGCTGCCGGGTTTCGAAGCGAGTCCCTTTCACGGCATCGTGGCACCTGCGGGAACGCCGAGAGACATCGTCGTGAAGCTCAACCAAGAGATCGGCCGCATCATGAACCTTCCGGAGTCGCGCGAGCGGCTTGCGCAGGAGGGCACGGAAGTGCGCACCGGCACCCCCGCCGAGTTCGACGCGTTCTTCCGGGCCGAGATCGAGAAGTGGGCGAAAGTGATCCGGCAGATCGGCATCCAGCCGCAGTAGCTCGCCTGCCTGCCTTGCGCGGGTCCGCGTCTTCGCAGTAAATTTTGGCGCTTCCAGTCAGGAGGACCGTGTCATGGCGAACGCGCAGCAGGGCGGCACCCGGCAGTACGTCTACGACTTTCAGAACATGAAAAAAGAGGCACTGCTCGGGAAGACATCGACGTCCGAAGGCTCGTCGTTCACGGGCGAGCGCATCTACTGCGGTCTCGTCACCAAGAAACGCGGCACCGGCTCGAAGCCGCATTACCACCCGGACGAGACATTCAACTATGTCTTGAAAGGCGCGCTGAAGGTCAACATGGACGGCCAGGAATTCGTCGTGCCGACGGGCTGCCTGCTACACATTCCACCGAACATGGTCCACACCGCGGTCGCGACGGACGATGGCGATGTGACCTATCTCGTCTGGCGTGACATCGTGAGCGAGAAGGAAGGCAAGCCCACCACGGTCGAAGTCTGAGGGCGTATCCATATCCTCAAGCCTCGCAGTCTTGACGTGAGTGCTCTAATGAGCGTTCGAGCGCTACGTTCGCGGGAGACCGCGGACGGCGGAGCAGTGCCTGCCGCGGAGCGGCAGGTGCGACCCGGAAGCGGGTGAGGCACGCGCATCAGAACCGCGGTCTTACGCATGCTTTCGCCGTCAGATCCCCGCCAAGGCGGGCGCGTCGCAGGGCGGAAGAGGGGCCCCTTGGGGATCTGACCCCGAAGACGCGCATGGATCGGCGTCCGCACGACGCGCCAACGATCGGCTCCACGGTCGCATCCCGCGAGCGGGTCCCTGCTCCACGTTGCGCCGATCCCTCTTCCAGGCCTCAGCGTGCCCGCGTCTACGACGCCCCCGCGCACCAGAGTACAGGTCGTTCTAATTCACGAGTTAACTAGACAACATGGCCCCTGCCCGCATAGCGGGAGCGGCCTGTAGAGGATTGGGATAGGAGGTCTGCCTCCCGTTGTATCGTGGGCTGCGCACCGAAGTGCGTAGAGCCACAAGCGGAATGCTCTGCAGCGATGTCCGCGTCAGTCAATCCAGGAGGCAGACCATGAACAACGATATCACGGTGTTCGTCGGGTTGGACGTTCATAAGAGTTCCATTGCGATCGCCGCCGCCCACAGCGGACGGGCCGAGCCGCGGTTCGTGGGCACCTGCGGACCGGAGCTGCGCGAGCTGCTCAAGGCGCTGTCGAATCTGAGCACGCCGGCCAATACGCTCATCGCCTACGAAGCCGGCCCCAGCGGCTTCGCTCTGGCGCGTCAGCTCGCCACGCAGGGATGGCGCTGCCAGGTGATCGCCGTGTCCAAAACACCACGCAAGCCCGGCGAGCGTATCAAGACCGATCGCCGCGACGCACTCGCCCTCGCGCGCTATCTGCGCTCCGGAGATCTCACGCCGGTGGTGGTGCCCGACGCCACCGATGAGGCAATCCGCGATCTGTCGCGAGCTCGCGAGGACGCCGTGCGCGCGCGCCTCAAAGCACGCCAGCAACTCAAAGCGATGCTGCTCCGTCACGGCAAGCCGTTCCCCGGCAAGACCTCCTGGGGCGCCGCGCATGAGCGTTACCTCTCGCGCGTGGCCTTCGATCATGCCGCTCAGCAGATCGCCTTCGCCGAATACCGCAGCGCGGTGCTGGAGGCTCATGAACGCGTCGAACGCATCAGCCGCGCGCTGCGTGAGCAGATCGAGCACTGGCGCTTCGCACCTGTCGTGCGGGCATTGATGTGCTTCAAGGGCATCGACTTCACCGCCGCGGCGATCATCGTGGCCGAACTGGGCGATCTGCGTCGCTTCGAGCATCCACGCCACCTCATGGCCTATCTGGGGCTAGTGCCCAGTGAGTACTCCAGCGGCACTTCGCGCACTCAAGGCAGCATCACCAAGACCGGCAACACCCACGTAAGGCGCATCCTGGTCGAGTCGGCGTGGTGCTACCGCTATTCCGCACGCTTGAGTCGACCCGTGGCCGAGCGCCAGCTCATGCAGCCCAAGCCCGTGCGCGACATCGCCTGGCGCGCCCAGTTGCGCCTGTGCTCGCGCTACCGCCGACTGTGCGGCCGCCGCATGCATTCGAACAAGATCTGCGTGGCGATTGCACGCGAACTTACCGCCTTCATTTGGGAAGCCGCTCGATACGTGCAGGCCGGCATCCACTGACGCACTTGAGCCCGCCGCACCCTTAGCCCAACCTCCAAGGAGCACCACCGCCACTTCGACTACCGACCTACCCGATCGGCAACGCGATGCGCGAGTGCGACTCGGGGAGCCCTCGTTTGGATTAAGTGGGCGTCGTTCGCGACGGTCCCCGATACTAGACCGAGGCAGCCCCGCGACCAACCGTTGACTTGCGGTACCCAGCCCGCGCATATCAGACTGATCCACCGTCGATTCGATCTCGCGCGTCGCGTTACTCATCGGTGGCCGTTGCAATCACCTTCGGGCCGCCTCGCACAACGGCCCGCTTGTCCGCTCGTGCCTATTGACACGCAGGGACCATATCAATCCACCCGCGCGCCGGAGTCTGCGACGACTTTTGCCCATTTCGCCACTTCTTCGCGTACGAGCTTGCCGAGGTCCTCCGGCGTGGTGTGCGCCGGTTCCGCACCGGACGACGCGAGACGGTCCTTCACGTCAGGTGCCATCAGCACCGAAGCAATGTCGCCATTCACTTTCGCAACCAGCTCGCGTGGCAGCGCGGCCGGCCCGAACATGCCGTACCAGGACGTCACATCGAAGCCGGGCAGCCCTGCTTCGCTGACGGTCGGCGCATCCGGGAGCAGCGGCGAGCGCTTCGCACCCGTCACCGCGATGACGCGCAGCTTGCCGGATTTAATGTGCGGCATCGCAGGGGGCAGGCCGATCGACGCAAGCTGCACCTGGCCCGCGAGCAGATCAACGACCATCTGCCCCGAACCGCCTTTGTAAGGAACGTGGACCATCGTGACTTTCGCCATCGTCTTGAAAAGCTCGAGCGCCAGGTGGTTCGGTGAGCCGCTGCCCGCCGATCCGAAGTTGAGGTCGTTAGGGCGAGATTTCGCGAGCGCGACAAGGTCCTTCACCGTTTTCACCGGAAGCGAGGGATGCACGACAATCGCGCTGGGATATGTCGCGAGATTGCTGATCGGCGCAAGGTCCTTTGCAAGGTCGTAATTGAGCTTCTTGTAAAGGCTCATTCCGATCGCGTGCGGCGCTCCGGCGACAAGCAGCGTATACCCGTCGGGCGGCGAGCGCGCCGCAAGCTCGGCACCAATGTGACCACCTGCGCCGGTGCGATTGTCCACGAGCACCGATTGTCCCCAGCGCTCCGAGAGCTTCTGACTGACGAG
>DASRIK010000068.1:0-7657 GCA_035650035.1 Burkholderiales bacterium
GGCGACGATTGAGCCGACTTCCTGTGTAGGCATGCCGTAGCTCGACAGGTTGATACTCGTCGCCTGGATCCACGGCGCGAAGGCCGTCTCGAAGAGCGGCGTCCACATCATCAGATATGCGCATACGGCCGCGACGAGCAGCACGGTAAGCGATTTGACGTTGCCGCCGCCGATACGAACGAGCGTGCGATTGCCGCAGCCGCTCCCGAGCGTCATCCCCACGCCGAACAGGAACCCGCCTATGAGATAGCGCAGCCACGCGAAGCTCGCCGTCCGATAAGGCGGAAACGTCTCGCCGGAGAGATTGATCGTGCCCGTCGCTTCAAACGCCACGACCCCCGCCAGCGCGATCGCCATCGCAAAGACCCACGCGCGCATGCGCGCCGTGTCACCCATGTTCATCCAGTCCGACACCGCGCCCATCGTGCAAAAGCGGGTCTTCTGGACGATTGCCCCCATCACGAATGCGATCGCGAAGACGGAAAAGAGGATCTGTCGGTGGATGCCGAATTCCATGGAAGAGCTTGTGACCGGCGTCGAGGCGTGCAGGTTCAGTCAACGGGGTGATTTTAAACGATCAGGCATAGCGGGTCGGGTCGCGAACCCCGGCGGCTTCGAAGCCGGCACGACGGAGCCGACAGGAGTCACAGAGGCCACAGGCAAGTCCTTCGGCGGTAGCCTGATAGCACGACACCGTCAGCGAATAATCGACGCCCAGCTCCCCTCCGCGCCTGATGATTTCCGCTTTGCTCGAGTGGATGATCGGCGTGTGCAGCGTGAGCTTGCGGCCGTCCACCGCGGCTTTCGTGGCGAGATTGGCAACCGCTTCGAATGCGCGCATGTATTCCGGCCGGCAGTCGGGATAACCCGAGTAATCGACAGCGTTGGCACCGAAAAACAGATCGGCGGCGCCTCGAACTTCGGCGTACGCGAGCGCGAGCGCGAGAAATATCGTGTTGCGCGCCGGAACGTAGGTGATGGGAATCCCGCTCTGCACGCCTTCGGTAGGCACGGCAATAGACGCATCGGTGAGCGCGGAGCCGCCGAATGCGGTCAGGTCGAGCGCGGTGATGCGGTGCTCGACAGCACCGAGCGAGCGCGCCACATGGCTTGCAGCGTCGAGCTCTGCACGGTGGCGCTGACCATAATCAACCGACAGGCAGTAACACGCGTAGCCCTCGCTGCGCGCAATCGCAAGGGTCGTGGCCGAATCGAGACCGCCGGAAAGCAGGACTACGGCTGGGCGCATAGTGACAAAGCTGCTCAGCGGCCTGGCTGCTCGCCCCACAGAATCTTGTGCAGTTGTAGCTGCATGCGCACCGGCAAGCGGTCGCGCAGTATCCACTCCGCGAGCATTGCGCCGTCGAGCTGACCGTAAGCAGGCGAGAAAAGCACAGGGCACACAAGCGCGAGACGTCTCTCCGCGAGCAATTCCTTCGCCCAGGCGTAGTCCCGCTCGTCACACAAGACGAACTTGATCTCGTCGCGCGAATTCAGGTACTCGAGGTTCGCCCAGCGATTCTTGTTCACTTCGCCCGAGCCCGGAGTCTTGAGGTCGACGATCCGCGATACCCGCGGATCCACTTTCGAGATGTCCAGCGCGCCGCTCGTCTCGAGCGATACGCTGTAGCCGCGCTCGGCCAGCGCCGACAGTAGCGGCAGGCAGTTCTTCTGCGCGAGCGGCTCGCCGCCTGTGACGGTCACGTAGCGCGTTGCGTAGCGAGCGACTTCAGCAAGGATTTGCTCGAGGGTGAGCGTCGCGCCGCCGTGAAACGCATAAGCCGTATCGCAATAGCCACAGCGGAGTGGGCATCCGGTCAGGCGCACGAAAACAGTCGGCAGGCCCGTACGGCTCGTTTCGCCCTGGAGAGAATGAAAGATCTCGGTGATGCGCAGCGTCTGCTGCAGCACACCGGCCGCGCTACGCACGGACTTGTCGGCGAGCTTCATCGCGCCGGACGCCTAGCGGAGCGAAGCCAGCCTGCGGCGCGCTTTTTCGGCGGCGTCGCTGCCGGGGAAACGAGTGACGAGGCTGTCCATCGTTTTCTTCGCGGCGGCGGTGTCGCCCAGCTCGATGTACGCGCTGGCGATGTTGAGCAGCGCGTCCGGCACGGATGCGCTGTCCGGATATGCCGAGATCAGCTTCTGCTGGTTCGCGATCGCGTTCTTGTAATCCCGCAGGTTGTAGTACGAATCCCCGATCCAGTATTGCGCGCGGTGAGCGAGCGCGCTTTTCGGGTGCTGCGCAACGAAACTCTGGAAGGCTCCGACCGCGGCCTGGTAGTTGCCGATTTTGCGATGCTGCTGTGCCGCCTCGTAGGCGCGCGTCTCGTCAGCGCTGGCATTCGCAGCGGCCGTCGTGGCGCCCCCCGGTGCGCTCGGCGCCGCCGCTGTAGCTGGAGCCGGGGCCTGCGCGCCCGGCGTCTGTGTCGGCGGTGGCGATTGCTCGAAGCGCCGCAGACGCGTATCGAGATCGACATACATGTCGCGCTGGCGCTTCGCATTCGCGTCGATGTTGTTCGACAGCACTTCGAGCTGACCGCGGAGGCTGCGCAGCTCCTCGCGAAGCACCTGCAGCTGATTGCCAAGCTCGAACACGGGCTGCGCGGCCGCAGTGGTTTGTGCCGCCTGCGCCTTCAAAGCTTCTTCGAGCCTCGCCAGCCGCGTGGCGAGCTCGTCGTAGCGAGCGTAAAGGCCATCCACCCGCTTCTGCTGCTCCGCGACGGCGCGGCGCGCGACGTCGTCGCCGAACAGTGCAGCTGAAGCGGGCGACGTGAGGAGCACGCAGCCGGCTGCAAGGGCGACCCGAACGAGTACGGACCTGCAGATCACGGTGACGGGGCGCCTTTATTCGCCCTGGTGAACGATGTCGGCGCGCCGGTTCTCGGCGTATGCCTGCTCGGTCGACCCCTGCCCGCGCGGTTTCTCTTCGCCGAAGCTCACCGTCTCGATCTGCGACGCGGGAGCGCCGAGCAACACCATCATCTGCTTCACGGCGTCGGCGCGCTTCTGCCCGAGCGCGAGGTTGTACTCACGACTGCCGCGCTCATCGGTGTTGCCCTGTATCGTCGCGCGCGCCGCCTTGTGCGAAGCGAGATACTTGGCATGTGCAGCGACAACCGGTTTGAACTCTTCTTTCACGACGAACTGGTCGTAATCGAAATAGACGCTGCGTCGAGAGAGGATATTGGCGGGATCTTTCAAGGGATCCTTGCCTATCGTATCGGTCGGCACAGCCCTCACAGTCGGCTCGGTCGGCGTCGCAGGTGCCTTCTTCGTTGCGGGCGGCGTCGTGGCGGCGACGCTCGGCTGACGGTCCTCGATATCGGCGGGTTTCTGCTCATCCGGCGTGGACGCGCACCCCACGAGCATGCCCACGACACCAAACATCACTATCCAACGCTTCATCGTTTCGCTCCTGTTAAATGCCTCCCCTTTTTACTGAGAGTTATCGTTTTGTTCCTCGATTATTTGATAAGCGGGCCCCACGCGGGTTCGCGTACGTCGCCGGCGCTTTCACTGAACCGCTGCTTCACGCGGCCGTCGCTCGAGACGGCGGCTAATATACCACGCCCCCTCACCTCACTCGCGTAGAGGATCATGCGGCCGTTCGGTGCAAAGCTCGGCGATTCGTCGACGCCGCCATCGGTGATCAGTTGCATCTGGCGCGTAGCGAAGTCCTGTACAGCAACGCTGAAGCGCGAGCCTTGCCGCTGAATGAACGTGAAGCTTTTGCCATCGGGGCTATGGCGAGGCGAGACGTTGTAGCTGCCTTCGAACGTGAGGCGCTGCGCCTGCCCGCCTGAAGCGGGCATGCGATAGATCTGCGGTCCGCCGCCACGGTCCGACGTGAAGATGATCCATTGGCCGTCAGGCGAATAGTTGGGTTCCGTGTCGATACCCGGGCTGTTGGTGAGCCTCGTCGCGCCGCCGTTACCGCTGGCGGAAATCGAATAGATCTGCGAGCCGCCGTCTTTGGTGAGCACGACTGCAAGACGTCTGCCGTCCGGAGACCATGCCGGCGCGCTGTTGCTGCCGCTGAAATTCGCGACTGCCGTACGCTGCCCCGTGGTGAGCGATTGCACGTAGACCACGGGCTTCTTACGCTCGAACGAAACATACGCAAGGCGGCCGCCGTCGGGCGACCACGCAGGGGAGATGATCGGCTCGTTCGATGCAAGTATCGTCTGCGGGCCATAGCCGTCCGCGTCGGCGACCTGGAGCTCGAACCGGGCGCCGCGCTTCACCACGTACGTGATGCGCGTCGAGAACACGCCGGGATCGCCGGTCAGTCTTTCGTAGATCGCATCGGCAATCTTGTGAGCGGTCAACCGAAGCTGTGAGGGATTCACGCGATAGAAATAGCCCGCAAGCTGCGTGCCTTTCACCACGTCCATCAACCGGAAGCTCACCTCGTACTGTCCGTTGCGCGACACCACGGTTCCGATGACCAGCGCTTCCGCACCGCGCGCACGCCATTGCGGATAGCTGACCTGGTCCGGCTCGTGCGGCACCGGCGCGATGCCGCCTGGATCGACCAGTTTGAACAGCCCGCTTCTCGCGAGGTCCGCACTGATCACCGGAGTGAGCGCCTGAGGGGTGCCCTCTTCCGCGCGGAACGGGGCGATCGCAATCGGGATCTGGTTTGCGCCGCTGCCGACGATTTCGATCGTGAGCGCAGCGCGAGAGTGCGGCGCGGCGGCCACACCGATCGCAAACAGCACGAGGGGCAGCAGAATTTTCATGAAACACGCACGATGAATAACTGAGTTCATTCCTTGGGTCTGATTTTCAAATGAAGGTCACGAAACTGCTGGAAAAGCGCCGGGTCCGGCGGGAGCGGCAAAGGCGATGCCTTGAGGATGGCCCGCTCGACCGCTGCGTCGTAGGCCGGCACGCCGCTGCTCCGCCGCAGCTTCACCGTCAGCACTTCTCCACCCGGGATGAGCACGACATCGAATTCGACTTGCGGATTGCCCTGCAGGTTCGGCGGCTCGACGATCTGTCTTTTCACGTGATTCTGTATGAGCGCGATGTACTTCTCGTTCAGACGCGCCTGGGCCGCGGCCTGCTCCTTCGCGAGCTTCGCGGCCATATCCGATTTTTCCTGCGCGAGGCGCTTGGCCTCCGCTTCCTGCACGATACGTTCCTTCTCGAGCTTGCGCTTTTCTTCCTCTTTTTTCCGCGCCTCCATCTGCTCGGCTTTGAGCTTCTTCGCCTCGTCCTGCTTGCGCTTTTCGACCTCGGCCTGCTTTTTCTTTTCGAGCTCGCGCTGCTCTTTCAGCTTCCGCTCTTTTTCGAGCTTCTCCTTGAGGGCGATGTCCGGTTTCGGCGCCGGCTTTGCCTCGGCTTTCGGCGGCGGGGGAGGCGGCACGGGTTTGGGCTCGGGCTTCGCTTCCGGTTTCGGCGCGGGCTTCGGGATCGGCACCGGCTCCGGTCGCGGCGCGGGCAGGCTGCTCCACAGATCCACCACAGCAGCCGGCTCCGAATGCCGCTTCTGCCATGCGACTCCGAACACGAGCAGCAGCAGGAAAGCGACGTGCATCGCAACCGCGAGCCATCGCGCGATCCTTCGTTCCCGCTCGGTTACGTAATCGTCGTACGTCACGGACTGCGAGGCTTCGCAAGCAGGCCGACTTTCCTGACCTGGTGCTCCTGCAGCATGTCCATGACTTCGAGCACCGCGGCGTAGCGCACATCCTTGTCGGCCGAAATGACGACCGCCTGATCGGGGTTTCGGGCCTGCTTCGCCTTGATCTCCTTGATGAGCTCATTGCGCGAAATGGAACGGTCCGCCGGATTGCGGCTGGCGCGGTCTCTCAGCGACAGCGAGCCGTCCGTGCGGATGGAAACCTCCATCGGCTGCACCGGCGGGTTCGAAGTCTTCGCGACCTGCGGCAGCTCGATCTGGCCGGGATTGATGAGCGGCGCCGTGACCATGAAGATCACGAGCAGCACGAGCATGACGTCGATATAAGGCACGACGTTGATTTCGTTCATCAGCCGGCGAGTGTGTCGCCTGTCTATCGCCATGGCACCGCCCACCTCACGCCTCTCACCTCCTGATCAGTGCATCTGGCGCTGGAGAATATTGGAAAACTCCTCCATGAAGGAATCGAACCGGATCGCGAGCCGGTTCACCTCACCGGAGAAGCGGTTGTAGGCGACCACCGCAGGAATGGCCGCAAAGAGACCCATGGCCGTGGCGATCAGCGCCTCGGCAATCCCGGGCGCGACGTGACCGAGCGTCGCCTGGGCAACGTTCGCCAGGCCGCGAAACGCGTTCATGATCCCCCATACTGTGCCGAACAGGCCCACGTAAGGGCTCACCGAACCGACAGAAGCGAGAAACGCGAGATGGGATTCGAGGTTGTCCATTTCGCGCTGGTAGGTCGCGCGCATCCCGCGGCGCGTGCCGTCCATCACGCTCGCCACATCCATGCCCGGCTGCTTGGTGAGCTTGGTGAATTCCCGGAAGCCCGCTTCGAAAATGCGCTCCAGCGAACCGGCATGGCGCGTCGCACTGGCTCGCTGAAAGAGCGATGAGAGCTCCGCACCACTCCAGAACTGCTTTTCGAACTCGTCGGCCTGGCGCTGTGCGCGCTTCAGCTGGAACCGCTTCACGAATATGTAATACCAGGAGAAAACGGAAGCGAGGAGAAGCGCGAGCATCACGAGCTGCACGAGTACGCTCGCGTTCGCCACGAGGCTTATGATCGACAAGTCCTGCGTAACGGTAGGATTCAACTTTTTTTCATCCTTATTCTCGTTGCAAGTGGCTGCGGAATGCGCGTCGCGCGCATCGTTGCACGAGCAACGCACGCAAGCTTCACGGCTGCCTGGACGAGCAGCGTGTCTCCTCGGGACACCCGCTGAACCAGATCGATCTGACCGGCGCCAACCTTAATGAGTTCCACAGTGACCTGCAACTCGTCGTTGAAGCGGGCCGGCGCGAGGTACTCGATCGCGGCGGATCGCACGACGAAAATCACCCCATGGCAGTGAGCGAGGTCGGTCTGCTCGAAACCCACGCCGCGCAGCCACTCGGTGCGCGCGCGCTCCATGTACTTCAGGTAATTTGCGTAATAGACGAGCCCGCCGGCATCCGTGTCTTCGTAATAAACGCGGACCGGCCACAGAAAGGGTTCGGCTTCGCGACTCTCCACTAAGGAATCTGACCCGAATCGTCCCAGAGCTCGGGCACGCTCGAGCGGCTTGGCTGCGTCAAGCCGAAATGGCGGTACGCGGCGACCGTCGCAACACGCCCCCGCGGCGTGCGCTGCAGATAGCCTTGCTGAATCAGATACGGCTCGAGCACATCTTCTATGGTGTCGCGCTCTTCGCTCAGCGCGGCGGAAAGATTGTCGACGCCGACGGGCCCTCCGCCGAATTTATGAATCACCGCTTCGAGGAGCTTCCGGTCCATGACATCGAGGCCGGCGCGGTCGACCTCGAGCATCTTCAGGCCCGCATCCGCCACGCTTTGCGTCACGTACCCGTCCGCTTTAACTTCCGCATAGTCGCGCACCCTGCGAAGCAGCCGGTTGGCAATCCGCGGCGTGCCACGCGATCGGCCGGCGATTTCGGATGCGCCGTGAGCGTCGACTTGTACTTGCAAAAGGCGGGCGGAGCGCTGGACGATGCGCGTGAGCTCCTC
>DASRIK010000069.1:0-5917 GCA_035650035.1 Burkholderiales bacterium
TGGTCTGTGAGATCCAATTTGTCGGACGTCTGCGTAATCGCGTGATCGCGGCCTGATCGCTTACAACAGGGAGACAACCCGAGGAGCCCTTATGAAACTGAAAGCGTTGCTTGCCCCTTGCGTGCTCGCGCTCGCCACTGCAAGCGCAATGGCGCAGGAAGCATTCCCCTCCCGTGCGATCACGATGATCGTGCCGTTCCCGCCGGGCGGCGTCGCGGACGTGACGGGCAGACCGACGGCTTCCGCCATGGAGAAAATACTCAAGCAGCCGGTCGTCGTCTCGAATCGGCCGGGCGCGGGCGGGGCGGTCGGGAACGCCGCTGTCGCCAACGCGAAGCCCGACGGCTACACGATACTGATGGCGCTTTCGAGTATTTCCGTGATACCCGCCGCCGATGTGCTCTTCGAGCGCAAGCCCGCGTATTCCCTCGATCAGTTCGCACCGATTGCGCTGATCACCGCCGATCCCACGATACTGACCGTACATCCGTCGCTCCCGGCCAAGACACTGAAGGAGCTCGTCGCGCTGGCACGCGCGAAGCCGGGGCAGCTTTCATATTCGACGTCCGGCATTTATGGCGCTCTGCACATGCCCATGGAGATGTTCCTGCACGCCTCCAAGCTCAAGATGCGGCACGTTCCGACGACCGGCGGCGGTCCCGCGATCACGGCGCTCCTGGGCGGGCACGTCGATCTCACGGCCGGCGGGCCGGCGGCGATCACGCCGCACGTGAAAGCAGGGAAGCTCCGTCCGCTCGCGAGCTGGGGACCGAAGCGCCACGAATTCTTTCCCGACGTGCCAACTTTCAAGGAGCTGGGCTACGACATCGAGTACCTCATCTGGGCGGGCATGTTCGCGCCTCGCGGCACACCCGAACCGGTGATGAAAGTGCTGCGGGACACCGCGCGCCGGGCGGTCGAAGATCCGGAGTTCAAGAGCATGATGGTCAAGGTGAATTCTCCGATTCACTACCTGGACGCACCGGACTTTCAGAAATTCTGGATGGCCGATGCGAAGCGACTTGCCGAAGCCGTCAAAGTGATCGGCAAAGTCGAAGAGAAGAAATAAGCGGCCGCACCCACCGCCAAGCGCCTGCACCATGTCCTGGCACCGCAACCTCACGAACGATCGGCTTTCGGGGCTCATGCTGCTGGCGGTCGCGGCGTTCGTCGCCTGGCAGAACCGCGCTTACCCGCTCGGCACGCTGCAGGAGCCGGGTCCCGGTTACACACCGCTACTGATTGCGGCGTTTCTCGGGCTCGTCGGCGTGATCATCGTTCTGAGAGGCGGCAGCTCTCCGGGTGTGGTCGAGACGTCCTGGCGGGAAGCGCCTCGTGCGCTCGTCATTCTGATCGCATGCGGCGTCGCGACCTATGCGCTCGAGCCGCTCGGCTACCGTCTCACGATTGGCGCATTGCTCGTTTTCTTCCTGGGGGTTCTCGAGCGCAGGAAACCGCTTGCCGTGGCGGCCGTGTCGATCGGATTTTCCATGCTGTCGTTCTATCTCATCGGCGATCTGCTGCGGGTGCCGCTGCCGGTAGGGCCTTGGGGGTGGTGACCGGCCCGCTATCCCTCATTCCCGTCCCTCTTCCCGAAGGGGCGAGGGGAGCTTCGAGGGGCAAATGGGCGTGACCCATTTGCACAGAATATAACGATGGATACCCTGCAGAACCTGCTCCTCGGTTTTCAGGTTGCGCTCGATATCAAGGTTCTCGGGTATGCGTTTGCCGGCTGCATTATCGGCACGCTCGTCGGCATGATGCCCGGTCTCGGTCCACTCGCCGGCATCAGTCTCTTGCTGCCTGCGACGTTCGGGCTCAATCCCATCATCGCCATCGTGCTCCTCGGCGGCGTGTACTACGGCGCGATGTATGGCGGCTCGACGACGTCGATCCTGATGCGCATCCCGGGCGAAGCCGCTTCGGTCATGACGTGTGTCGATGGCTACGCCATGACGCAGAAAGGCCGTGCGGGCGCGGCGCTCGCGATTTCGGCCATCGGCTCGTTCTTCGCCGGAACGCTCGGCGTGATCGGGCTCATGCTCCTCGCGCCGACGCTCGCTGCTTTCGCCCTGCGCTTCGGTCCGCCGGAGTACACGGCGCTCCTCGTCATGGGCTTTTTCATACTCGCTTACATGAGCGGCGGCTCGATGGTCAAGACGCTTGCCATGGCCATCTTCGGTCTCATGCTCGGAATGATCGGCATCGACGCGATGAGCGGCTACACGCGCTTCAGCTTCAGCGTGCTCGCGCTCTCCGACGGCGTCGGGATCGTACCCGTCGCCGTGGGACTCTTCGGCATATCCGAGATCCTCATGGTCGCGGGACAGGGCAAGGGTCCCGAGATCAAACACCCGAAGCTTCGCGAGCTCATGCCTTCGCGCGAGGAGCTTCGATCGTCCGTGGGCCCGATCCTGCGCGGGAGCCTCCTCGGTTTCATCATCGGCATCATTCCAGGGTCCGCGCATATCATTTCATCGTTCGTGTCGTACGGCATCGAGCGGCGCATATCGAAGCATCCCGAGCGCTTCGGCAAAGGAGCCATCGAAGGGGTCGCGGGGCCGGAGTCCGCCAACAATGCCGCCGCCACGGGCGCATTCGTGCCGATGCTGGCGCTGGGCATACCGACGGGACCGGTCACCGCGGTGATGATCGCCGCAGTGATGGTGCACGGAATCTCGCCGGGCCCGACGCTGATTCAGCAGCAGCCGGAGCTCTTCTGGGGTTTCGTGGCAAGCATGTACATCGGCAACACCGTGCTGCTGATACTCAATCTGCCGATGGTCGGGCTTTTCGTGAACCTGCTGCGAATTCCGTACGCGTATCTCTATCCCTGCATACTCTGCTTTTGCATACTCGGCTGTTACTCGGTGTCGAACAGCACCGTGGACGTCTGGATCATGCTCGTCATGGGCGGCGTCGGTTACGTTCTGCGGAAGTTCGGTTACGACCTCGCGCCGGTCGCCCTTGGGCTCGTGCTTGCTCCCATGCTCGAGCTATCGCTGCGGCAGTCGCTCGCGATGAGCGCGGGCGATTACGCGATCTTCCTACAGCGACCGATCGCGCTCACGATGCTGATCATGGGCGCGGTGCTGCTGTTGCTCGGGTTGAAGCCGCTGCTTACGAAGAAGAAAGACTGGCGCGACGAGCTGGAGGCGGTCAGCGAGTGACGAAGCCGTAAAGCTTCGCAGGATTGGTGACGAGCACCTGCTCGCGAAGCGTTTGCGGTACCCAGTCCAGCAGCAGGTCCGCGAGGTCCGCATCGTTCGGCATCGGCGTCTTCACCATCACGTGCGGCCAGTCGGTGCCCCACAGCACGCGCTCCGGCGCGGCTTCGAGCAGCGCTCGCGCATACGCGACGGTGTCTTGATGCGGCATTGGGTGCGTGGAAATCCGGTAAGGGCCGGTGAGCTTCACCCAGCACCTGCCGCGGCGCATGAGCCGCAGCATCGCCTGGAAGCCCGCCTGGTCGATTCCTTTGTCGGTCTTCATGTAACCGAGGTGGCCAAGCACGATATCCACGGGGAAATCCGCGAACTGCCGATCGAGATCGGGGAATTCGTCGGCGTGCATGAGAAATTCGACGTGCCAGCCGTAGCGCTTCACGCGCGAGGCAAGCTGCGCGAGCGTCGCCATCGGAACGACGCCTTTACCTTCGGCCACGTCGACCACGTTGACGCGTACGCCGCGTACGCCGGCTTCGTGCAGACGTTCGAGCTCCGCGTCGCTTGCATCGTCGTCCACGACAGCGACTGCGCGACACCGATCCTGACCGAGCTCCGACATCGCTCGCAGCATGACCGTATTGTCGGTCCCGTAGACGCTCGGCTGCACGAGCACTGCACGCTCGATCCCGAGTGTGGCGAGCATGTGACGGTACGCCGGGAGCAGGGCATCGGATGGCGTGTATACGCGACGTTCGGAATACGGATACGTGGCGATGGGTCCGCAGATGTGCGCGTGCGTGTCGCACGCGTGCGGCGGGATGACGATGCGCGGTTTACGCGGTGCCGGATCGAACGACGCGCATAGTGGCGCGGCAGCCGAAGGTGCGTGAGGCGGCGGTTTGTCCATAGGTCTTGACGGGAGACTCGTAGCCTGTGGTTTATACTTCGGCTCGATCTTAACTCACCAGAGCATTTCGCATGTTTTCAGAACGCAATGTCTTGCGCGTTGCCGCGTTCGCTTTCGCGCTGGCGTCGTCCATAACGACGGCGACCGAAGTCCAGCGCACCGGCGGGCCGTACGTGCCCACGCCTCAGGTCGTTGTCGACGCGATGCTCGAGATGGCGCACGTCGGTCCGCGCGATTTCGTGGTCGACCTTGGTTCCGGCGACGGGCGTATCGTGCTCACCGCCGCGCAGCGCTTCAAGGCGAGGGGGCTCGGCATCGACATCGATCCCGAGCTCGTGAAACAAAGCAATGCAACCGCGCAGCAGCGGGGGCTTGCCGAGCGCGTCGCGTTCCGGGAGCAGGATGTCCTGCAGGCGCGAATCGACGAGGCGACGGTCGTGACGCTGTATCTGCTGCCGGGCCTCATGCAGCAGCTTCAGACGAAATTCACGAAAGAGCTCAAGCCCGGCACGCGTATCGTTTCGCACGATTTTCCGTTCGGCGAATGGAAGCCGGATCGCGAAGTGAGCGTCGATGTGCCCGAAAAGTACGGCACGCCGGGACAATGGAAGTCGACGATCTTCTACTGGATCGTACCGGCTCAGGTGACCGGCGCCTGGAGCGTCACTGCCCCGGGCCTTTCAGCGGAACCATTGCCGCTCACGCTCGAGCAGCAGTACCAGTTCGTGCAGGGCGGTGTTCGCGACAAGGAGAAGCGCGTGACACTTTCCGGCGGCAGGCTCGAAGCGAATCGCATCCGTTTCAAGCTCGCCTTGCCCGGTGGCGCGTACGACTTCACCGGTGTGGTGGAAGGCGACCGCATGCGCGGCGAAGCCGTGCAGGGCGGCCGTTCCATCCCCTGGACCGCCGTCAAAGCGACGGCAGCGGCGCCCGCGCGCTGACATCGGCCAGTCGTCGCGCATTGCCGACAGCGGTAATGTCGGCGCCATAACGTGTTTTGTCCTCTCCGCCTGAAATACGTCGCGGGCAAGCGACGGTTTTCCTGCGTACCGCCTCTTCCCGACGCTGATTTCGTGGCATCTTCGCCGTAAATCGCTTGCAGGACTCGCGTTTAGCAATCTGGCACAAGTGTTGCGAGATGGCTCCCGGAGACCGCACCGTCGCGGTCGAGGCGCGAATATGGCGCATCGGTACGTTTTTATCGGCATCGCAGTGGCAAGCCTCCTCGGCGTGCCGCCTGCGAGCGCAGCTGAGCGGTCGACCGACAAAGCCGTCGGCTCCACGTCGCTTCGGCCGCCCGTCCCGCTCGACACAGAAGCGATGAACGCGATGCTGCGTGCGGACACCGATAAGGACGGCACGCTCAGCCCGGAAGAGCTTGCGCATTACGACATCGGGCTTGCGAGGCGCTTCAAGGAGGCCGATACCGACCGTGACGGCAAGCTCACGCTGTACGAGTTCGAGAAGCTCGTCCCCCGGCCGGAGGTTTCGGCGGCCAGCCGGTAAGAGGCGCCCGAAGGTTCCGGCGTTCGCCGGAATGAAGTTCCTTGCCGCGAACCCGGCACAACCATTGCAGCGGGAACCGCCATGAGCTGCCAAAGGCTCGCCACATTCAAGGAGTCCATGATGACCAAGCGTAACTTGACGTTGTTGGGCGCCGCGCTCGCGGGGGCCATGCTGGCTGCATCTGCAGGTGCGAACGACAACCGCGGCCCGATGACGGGGCCGGGCGATCGGGCGGTCATGAGCCCCGGCTCGCCGGCTCCGGCGCGTGCACCGGAAGGATCGGTGGTGCGGGACACCACGCCGACGAGCCCCAATGAATCGAATCCGACACTCCTGC
>DASRIK010000070.1:0-3737 GCA_035650035.1 Burkholderiales bacterium
CGGGGCGCCGCAGGCGCGACCGGCTTCTGGGCCATTCCCGCCGCCGCGGCTTCGGGTTCCCGGGGCGTCGTGCGCGGGACGCGCCACCACCACCACACGGCGCCTGCAAGCGATACCGCTGCCAGCCCGGCACCAACCAGCCACCGCTGATGCGGCAACGCTATCCACAGCGCGAGCACCACGACGGTAAACCCCGTCGCGGCGAGCGACCAGAGGGCGCTTCGAGCTCCCATTTTTTTTCGGTCCCTGTTAAATCCTGCGTGGTTGCTTCGTACGAACGAGAGCGCCGACTCAGGCACGATCGATTGTTCGTTAACGGCATGGCGGCACGTGCCTTTACGCACGGACACTTCCGAGCCCACAGCGCGGTTAAAACGGCCGTCCGGTGTCTTGCTGTAGCACCACTATTCAGGCAAAGTCCGGCACCAGACCGGCGGCGGCCGCTGCGGCGTGACCTACGGTCGTTGGGAAAGTGCGGAAAAAGTGTGTAAGTGGCGATGAACGAGCAGCTTCGTATATTGCTTGCGAGCGATTCGTCGGCCGACGCCCACCTCGTCCAGGAGGAGGTCAGCGCCAGCTACACCCCCACCATCAGGACGGTCAACGACGCAAACGCCATGGCCCGCGCGCTCGCCGACGAGAGCTGGGACCTGGTGATTGCGGATTACGATACGTCGGGGCTGAATGCGCTCGCCGCCCTCGAGCTCGTCCAGGAGTGCGGTAAACCCGTTCCCTTCATCATTATTTCCAACAGGCCGGGCGAGGACCACGCAATCGAGGCCGTGCGGGCGGGCGCGGACGATTACGTCGTGAGGAGCAACCCGTCGCGTCTTCTGCCGGCGATCGCCCGGGGATTGCGCGAAGCGGCCCACCGCAAGAACGCGCGCGAGGCGCAGGAGCAACTCGCGGATCATCAGGTGCTTATGGACGGGCTAGTCAGCAATTTCCCGGGCGTCGTGTTTCAGCTCGTCGGCGATGCTTCGGGGAATTACCAGTTCTCGCACGTGAGCGATGGAAGTATCGAGCTCCTCGAACTTCCGCCGGATCAGCTTGAAACCAACGCGCGGGCCTTTTTCGACCTGCTCCTGAAACCGGATGCAGAGACGCTCGCCGCGCATATGAAGCGCTCCCGCGAGGAGCTGACGGCTCTCAACTGGGAAGGCCGGCTTAAAGCTCCGTCCGACGGCATGATCAAATGGGTGAACATCCGGCTCAGGCCACGGCGCATGGGGCCGGACAAGACTGCCTGGGAAGGCTTCATGGCGAACATCACCCGCAGCAAGGAGCACGAGCTCGAGCTGATCGCTTCCCGCAGCCGTCTGAGCGAGCTCACCTCGCATCTGGAGAATGCCAAGGAGCAGGAAAGAACCCGCATCGCACGCGAGCTCCACGACGATATTGGTGGCAATCTCACTGCGATCAAGATCGACGTGCTGTGGCTCGCCGACCGCGTGGGCGCGTCCGAACCGAAAGTCCGGGCGAAGCTCGCCGCTCTGGAAGCGTTGGTGGACCAGACAGCGGCGTCCATCACGCGGATCGGCCACGATCTGCGCCCCGGTATTCTCGATCTGGGTCTCGTACCTGCTATCGAGTGGCAGGCGGCGGATTTTTCCGACCGTACCGGAGTTGCTTCTTCCGTGACGGTAAAATGCGACGCCCTGGAGCTCGAACCCAATACGGAAATGGCGCTTTTCAGCATATTCCGCGAAACGCTCACTAACATCGCGAAGCACGCGCAAGCCGATCACGTGCGGATCGGCCTTGAATGTAAAGCCTCGGAAGTTGAGCTTACCGTCGCAGACAACGGTCGCGGCATGAACCCCGCGGACCGTTTGAAACCAATGTCTTTCGGTCTCCGCGGAATGGAAGAACGTGCCGCACAGCTGGGCGGCACGGTCACGTTTACGGCGGCGCGGCCGCGGGGGACGTGTGTGTCAGTGCGCGTACCCCATCTGACGGGCACCCGTCGTGTCGCGTAGAACGGGTGCCGGCGCGGTGCGCGTCCTCATAGCCGACGATCATGCGATCCTGAGACGCGGGCTGCGCCAGATCATCGAGGAGACCGAAGATCTTACGGTGGTGGGCGAAGCCGATTCCAGCGCGCAGACGCTGCAGCACATTCGCAACCATCCATGTGACGTTGTCCTGCTCGACATCTCCATGCCGGACCGCAACGGCATGGACACGCTTAGCATCATTACCCGAGACCATCCGAAAGTCGCGGTGCTGATGCTTTCGACGTATCCCGAGAGCCAATATGCGGTACGCGCGCTGCGCGGTGGCGCCGCAGGTTACCTGAACAAGCAGAGTGCACCGGCCCAGTTGGTGACAGCCATCCGGCAGGTCGCAACGGGCAAGAAGTACGTCACCCCCGCGGTCGCTGAAGAGCTCGCGCGACACCTGCAGAACGGAAGCGACCGTCCGCCGCACGAGCTTCTCTCGAATCGCGAGTATCAGACCATGTGCATGATCGCCGCCGGCAAGACGGTGAGTGAGATCGCACAGCAGCTCTCGCTGAGTGTGAAGACCGTCAGTGTGTACCGCGCACGTATACTCGCGAAGCTCGGCGTCAGCAGCAATGCCGCCATTGCTCACTACGCCATAACGAACAAGCTGGTGGAATAGTGCCCCACGCGCTCAAGTCTCCCGTCAGTATTCCGTAAGTTGCTTCCCTTCGGCGGCGCCGCGCGCCGCAATCATGGCTTTACGCGAGCCTTGAACGACGCCTTCAGCACGGTCTAAATAAAAAGTCCGGGCACTTTTTCACAAGGCGCCTTCTGTCACTAAAGTGCTTCTACGTAGGGCCGTAAATCTCTCCGCGACGGCGGTTACTTGCTTGGAACCTAACCGAAGTCACAGGCCAAATGGCCGCCAATAAATCTGACATGGAAGGAGCTCTAAATGCCGCAAGTCATTAACACCAACGTCGCTTCGCTGAACGCGCAGCGAAACCTGAATACGTCGCAAGGCGGCTTGGCCGTGTCCCTGCAGCGTATGTCTTCCGGTCTGCGCATCAACAGCGCCAAAGACGACGCGGCCGGTCTGGCGATTGCCGAGCGATTCACGACACAGATCCGCGGTCTCAATCAAGCCGCCCGGAACGCGAACGACGGCATTTCGCTGTCGCAAACGGCCGAAGGCGCGCTGAGCGAGCTCGCCGCGAACCTGCAGCGTATCCGCGAACTGGCCGTGCAATCGGCGAACGCGACGAATAGCGCGTCGGACCGTGCCACTCTGGACCAGGAAGTGCAGCAGCGCCTCGCGGAAATCGACCGTATCGCGGCACAAACGTCGTTCAACGGCCAAAAGATCCTTGATGGCTCGTTCGGCACCGCAGCGTTCCAGGTCGGCGCGAACATCGGCGAGACGATCAGCGTTTCGCTGGCGACGAGCATGCGTTCCACGCAGCTCGGAAAAACCGCGGACTACGTGAACGGCACGACGGCTTACAACAGCGCTCTCGCTGTCGGTCAGCAAGGCACGGGCGTTGACGGTAACACGATGAACGTCGGCGATCTGTCGATCCAGGTCGGTAGTGCGGCGTCGGTCGCCGTCGGCGCTTCTGTCGACAACAGCGCAGGCGCCGGCAATGCCGGACGTACTGCGGCAAGCGCCTATTCGAAAGTCCAGGCGATCAACGCCGCAGGTATCGGTAATCTCACCGCGAGCGCAGACACGACAGTCACGTTCGACTTCGTGGCGGTGACGGATACTGCATCGACCTACACGCTGACGAT
>DASRIK010000071.1:0-4711 GCA_035650035.1 Burkholderiales bacterium
ATGTAGACGTTCTGCGGTCCCGGCCCGCCTGCCACGGCGATGTAGATCTCGTCGGGCGTAGCGGCGCGCCACACCGTGTCCCCATCACCACGGCCGGCTCCTCGCTCCGTATCGGCGAAGGCCTTCGCGAAATGGCTCGCCGGCACGCGCGCGAGCTCCCACAGACGCTGCTGTACATCGTGCTTGGTGAGTCCCGCCTCGTGCAGCGAGCGCGCGTGATTGACGCCCAGCAGCAGAAGTACGCCGTCCCCGCCGCCGTACATCGGCGGCATGTTCGTTGCGATCTGCCTCAGGATTTCCTCGGGGCCTACACCTTCGCCGCCGGAGATATTGCAGAAGTTCGACGCCTTGAAGGCGGTGACCGTGCTGTCTTCACGCTTGAAGCCGCGGTCTACGTGAAACGGCGTCCACGGGTTCTCTTCCTCGTTCTCGCCGCACATGTAGGAGTAGCGCAGGGGAGAGCCGAAGCTCGTCTTCGAGTAAACACCGGGCCACGCGCCGCCTGCGTTGATGAGCACGAGCCGCAATGCACGGCCGATCGTCGCATTGGCGCGCCAGCCCGGGCCGAGACAACCCGTGCCGTAATTGATGTCGAGCTTCTGCCGCACCGGTCCGTTCACCAGCAGGAACGGCGTCATCGGATTCGTCGTGACCTGCATGAACTCGAGCGGATAGCTCGGATCCGTCACACCTTCGATGGCCGCGAGGAGCACCGGCATGTATTCGGGCCGGCACCCCGCCATGATTGCGTTGATCGCGATGACTCTGACGGTCGCCTGACCTTTGCGCGGCGGAAGGATGGCCACCACTTCGTCTGCGGGGCGGCCTGAGGCCGCGACGAACTCTTCGACCGCTTCGGGTGTGGCAGGAATGATCGGCAACCCGTCCGTCCATCCCTGTTCGTATGCGTGCTCGTAGCTCGCGAGCATGAGCTTCGCGACGGAATCGCCCGTCAGCTCTACCTGGGACTCTGCCATGCGCATCTCCTAAACGGGCACGGCAGAACGCGCGACGCCCTGCGGCTGGATGTCTTTGAGCACGTCTTTCATGCGAGCCTGAAGCTCGGAGCCCGGCAGCGTGAGTCCGTCGATCACGGTCTGCAGCATCGCTTCGGCACGCAGCCGCAGCGCTTCGGGCTCGAGCTGGCGTATCGGATTCGGCGTCTGCGCGATGATCACGTACGGAAAGCCCTGAGTGGACGACATGCGCCGCGCGAACTTCGCGAACATGTCGGTCACGACCATGACCGCGGGGATGCCGCGTTCCTCTAGAGCGGGTGTGACGTGGCTACACCACGTCGTGCACGAGCCTCAGTCGCCGGTGGCGGTCACGACCACGTCGACGCGCCGCGCGAGGCTGTCGAGCTGGTCGCGCATCGTATCGAGGAGCTTGCCGTAGCGCAGCGGCAGCTCGCGCACGGGCTGCTCCATGACCACGTCCTTCAGGCGATACCGCTCGCCGAGAAGATTGCCGATCTCCCGCAGGATATGCACGGCCGAAGGACGCCAGTTCGGCAGCAAGCCGACGATTTTGCCGTCCAGCGTCGCCGAGCGCGGCGCAAACCGGCTTGCGTCGAAGACTTGGTCGAGATATACCGCCTGGGGCGACAACAAAGTGATTCCGAGAGACATGACTCCTCCTTTCAGCTCGTTTGCATTGGAATTTATAGCACGCTCGTCCCGGACGCGATCCGGGATCCATTTTGTTTGATCGCCATCAGCACGCGCTCGGCCGTCGCCGGTAACGTCGTGAGGCGCACGCCGACGGCGTCATAAATCGCATTCAGTATCGCGGCGGCCGTTGGGACGGAAGTCGGCTCACCGACGCCTTTCGCGCCGAACGGGCCGGTCGGATCGTAACTTTCGACGATATCGACTTCGATGTCGGGCATGTCGAGGCTCGTCGGCACGATGTAGTTCGTCAGACTGGCATTCAACTGCCGGCCCGCGCCGTCGAAGACGATCTCCTCCTGCAGCGCGAATCCGACGCCCATCGCAATGCCGCCTTCGACCTGTCCCTCGACGAGCATGGGATTCACAGGCGTGCCGCAATCGTGCGCCGCGATGACGCGCAGCACCTCGACCTCGCCGGTCTCGTCGTCGACGTCGACTTCGGCGATCTGCGTTGCGTACACGTACGTGCTGAAAGGTTTCCCTTGCGACGTCTCCGGATCGAGCGGCACTGTCGGCGGATTCCACGATGCGCTGCCGATTGCGGGCCGGCCCGCGACCACCTGCGCCTCGTAAGCGACTTCGCCGATCGCGACGCTGCGCTGGGGATAGCCTTTGACCTGAATTTTTCGATCGCGCGCCTCGAGCTCCGTGGGGCTGACGCCAAGCTTCTTGCCCGCGACTTCGAAAAGAACTGCTTTTGCGTTTGCCGCCGCGAGACGAACGGCGTTGCCCGTGACGTAAGTTGTCCGGCTCGCGATTGCGCCCGTATCCATGGGTGTGGCATCCGTGTCACCCGAGACGATATGAACGTCGTCGGTTGCAATCCCGAGCTCTTCCGCCGCGATTTGCCCAAGTACCGTCAGCGCTCCCTGACCGGTTTCGACAGTACCCGTGAGCACCGTCGCGGTGCCGTCTTCATTGACTTTGACGGTCGCTGCGCTCGCGTTCGCCGCGACCGTGAAGCCGATCGGATACCACATGCAGGCAATGCCGCGGCCGCGTCGCTTCACGTTGACCTCTCGTTCCAGCCGAAGCGCTCCGCCGCAGCGCGCAGCGTTTCTTTGACCACCACACTCTGCAGAACCTGCCCGGTGGGGCTCGCCGAGCCTTCGTCGAAGGCGTTCAGAAGCCGAATCTCGAGCGGGTCCATCCTCAGCGCGCGTGCCATGTCGTCCATTTGCGATTCGTAGGCGAAGCACACCTGCGGCGCGCCGAAGCCGCGCATCGCGCCGCTCACGGTCTTGTTCGTGTAAACGGCCCGTGCTTCGACATGCACGTTGTCGATTTTGTAGGGGCCCGCCGACAATATGCAGGCCTTGCCGAGCGTCGTCTCGGTCCAGGAACAGTACGCCCCGCCGTCGAGCGTGAGATGCACTTCGCGCGCGAGGATGCGGCCTTCGCGGCTGACGCCGGTCTTGTAGTCCATGATGAAAGGGTGACGCACGGTCGTCGCGGTAAATTCCTCCGTGCGCGTGAACACGCCTTTCACCGGCCGGCCGGTTTTCTTCGAAAGCAACGCGAGGACCGGCTCCTGCGTGATCTCGTTCTTGCCGCCGAAGTTTCCGCCAACCACAGATCCGATCACGCGAATGCGGTTCAATGGCAGATTGAGCGTGCGTGAAAGATCGGCGCGGCCGAGCGTGATGCGGCCGAGCGTCGACCAGATCGTGAGGCGTCCATTCGCATCCCACTCCGCAATGGCGGCGTGCGGCTCGATCGAGACGTGCTCCACCATCTGCGTGCGGTAGCGCGCTTCGAAAATGCGGTAGGCGGCGGCAAATCCGCGTTCGACGTCACCTTTCCGCAGCGTTCGGCTTGCGTAGACGTTGCCGTGTGGCGGGTGGACGAGGGGCGCATCGGGTGCGAGCGCGTCCAGCGGGTCGAAAACGGCCGGCAGGGGCTCGTACTCGACCTGGATTCTTTTCAGCGCTTCGGCCGCGATCTGCTCGTTGATCGCCGCCACTGCCGCGACGCCATCACCCCCGTGAAACACACGCTCGTGGGCGAGCACGGGCTGATCCTGCAGGGAGGGTCCGAACGAATTCACCGGAATTTCGCCGCCGGTGAGTACCGCTACAACGCCCGGCATGCGCTCCGCCTCGCGAGTGTCGATGCGCTTTATGCGGGCAGCGGCAATGCCGGCGCGCTTGATCCGCGCGTGGAGCATGTGCGGAAACGTGAGGTCCTCGATGTAACGCGTCTGTCCGAGCGCATGCAGGCGCGTATCGGACCGTGGCACACGCTGTCCTACCGCGGGTGTCTGCTTCAGCACATCCGGTACCAGCGTTTCGATCGGAAATGCAGGGGGCGGTACGAGCGCAGGCAGGCGCATGTCGGCGTCCGCCTCGAGGACATTCCCGAACACGGACGCGCCGTGTCGCTCGCGCGTGTTCATCAGGGCTTCGATGCTTCGGCAGCGTGCCGCACGGCTTCGATCATCTTGGCGTAGCCGGTGCAGCGGCAAAGATGACCGGCCAGGGCTTCGCGGATCTCTGCAGTGGAAGGCTGCGGATTTTCGTCCAGCAATGCTTTCGCGGAGAGGATCATACCGGGGCCGCAAAACCCGCACTGCAGCGCGCCGCGTTCGTGAAATGCCTGCTGTAGCGGATGTAACGCCGTTTGGGTCGCGAGTCCTTCGACGGACACGACGCTACGCCCCCTCGCCTGCACCGCCAGCATGAGGCACGCATTCACCGGCTTACCGTCGACGAGCACGGTGCATGCACCGCAATCGCCCGCATCGCAGCCGCGCTTTGCACCGGTGAGCTGCAAATGATCGCGCAGCAACTCGAGCAGCGTCGTCTCGGACGCGACGGAGACGCTGCGCTCGGCGCCGTTCACAACGAGCGCGACATCGATCATGCGCTCTTCCTGGCGGGCTCCGCCCGAGCGCGTCGCCATGCCGATTCGAGCGCGCGGCTCGTGAGCACCGCAATCAGCTCGCGCCGGTAGTCGGCCGAGGCTCGGAAATCGCTGATCGGGGTTGCCTCGCCGGCTGCGATCTCGCCGGCCGCCGTCATGGACTCAGGATCGATCAC
>DASRIK010000072.1:0-13920 GCA_035650035.1 Burkholderiales bacterium
GGCTTCTGACGAACGCACCCGCGACCCTGCTCCTGCTCGCCTTTTTGCATCGCCGCGTGCGTGCGGTCGGTCCGCTGGTGCTGTCGTTCATGGTCACGGCGGTGATCGGCTCTCAGCTGCTCCTGAGTCTCACCGGACCGGGCGACACACGGGGAACGGGTCTATGGCTGGCGCTGCTCGTCCTCGGCTTCGCCCTGTTTGGTGTCGCCGGCTGGTCGTTCCTGAAGCTGCTCGGTCGCTGGTACGAGCAACGCCGCATGAGCGATCAGTCGCTCACGCTCGATGCGATGTGGCTCCTTTTCGGCGTCGTGCAGTCGATCACGTTCCCCTCGCAAAGTCTAACCTGGGTGTTCACGGGGCTGCTCGGTTTCGGCGTGTACAAGATCGTCTCGCGCGCAGGGTTCGCGGTGGCAGGTTTCCCGCGCCGCGATGCCGCGAGCCCGATGCTGCTGCTCTTGCGGGTATTCGCGCTCGGCGGCAAAAGCGAGCGGCTTTTCGATGCGCTGTCGAAACGGTGGCTTCGCGCTGGCGGCATTTGCATGATCGCGGGCCCCGATCTCGCCGCGACGACGGTCGAGCCGCACGAGTTTCTCGATTACATGGCGGGGCGGCTTTCGCGACGGTTCGTGAGCGGTGGCGAAGATCTCGATCGCCGGCTGCGCGCGGTCGAACGCGATCCGGATCCTGACGGCCGGTATCGGGTAAACGAATTTTTCTGCTACGCCGACACCTGGCAGCCGACGATGACGAAGCTTGCCGCAGGCGCAGACGCCGTGCTCATGGATCTGCGGAGCTTTTCGCGTTCCAACCAGGGCTGTATCTTCGAGCTCCAGCAGCTCCTGGATTCGGTGCCGCTCGACCGCGTGGCGTTGCTGATTGACGACAGCACCGATCGCGTGTTTCTCGAAACCGTGCTGCAGGAAGCGTGGCATCGCGTAGACACTGCTTCGCCCAACCGCACGCTCGCAGCGCCGCAAGCGCGGCTGCTTCGCGTGTCAGAAGAAAAATCCGCCGACATACGAGGCGCGCTCAAGCTCTTGCTCGCGGGGTCGTCGATCCAGCGGCAGCCGGCGTAGTTTCTCCTTCGCTGCCGTTGAAAAGGCCGATCAGGCCGTGCAATGACGGCGACATCCGGCGTCACCTATTCCGCTCGGCGCAGATTCGCATACACGTACGCACGCGCGGCGTGATGTAGACCCAAGTTCTAGTCCAAAATTTCGATTGCCGTCGACATACAGCGCGGCTATGTTAATGGAGTCTGGGGGCCTGTCGGCTCGAGACCGGCCGTTTGCAAGTCGCACCATCCGGACGTACGGAGAATCGAAACTCTTGAGCGAGGAACACTTGGTGACTGTCGAGGAGCGCCGCGCGGCCCGTCGAAGGAAGATTCTCGTCGCGATCGTCGTCCTCCTCGTTCTCGGAGGCGTCGGTGCGTACATCGGCTGGGACCGCGGATTCCGCGAGCATCCGCAGCCTGAATGGGTCACCGCGTCGCCGGAATCGCGTTTCAAGTACGGTTCGATCGGGGCTGAGCACGACGCCGGCATTCCCTATTGGATTTTCTACGTCCTGCCGCGCATCTTTCCCGAGAAGCTTGCCAAGCCGGGCGGTTACGCGGGCCTTGGCGTGCCGTGGGAGCAGGGTCAGGAGCTGCCGGTCGGCTTCACCAAGAAGGTCATTGGATTTCCGCGGGTAGCCAATAACTGCGCGGTCTGCCACACGGCAACCTACAGAACGAAAGCCGATGAAAACCCCACTTTCGTCGTAGCGGGTCCCGCCCATACCACCGACGTCGAAGGTTTCTTCCGGTTTCTCGTCGATTGCGCGAAAGACCCGCGCTTCAACGCGGATACGTTGATGCACGAGATCAATCTCGTGACGGACCTCGACTGGATCGACAAGGCGCTCTACCGTTTTCTGATCATCCCGATCACCAAGAAACGGCTGCTCGAGCGCGAGGCGCAGTTCGCGTGGATATACCGCAAGGACTTTCCGGATTGGGGCCGCGGACGCGACGACGCGATGAACCTCACGAAATACTTCATGATCAGGATGCCGATGGACAACAGCTTCGGTCCCACCGACATGCCGTCCGTCTGGAACCTGCAGAAATACAAGCCCGAAAAAGGCATGTTCCTGAACCTCGCCGGCGACAGCCACGACGCGTATTCGGTGATCATGGATTCGGCGATGGGACTGCTTGGTGCGGCGCCGCGCAGCAAGAACGACTTTCTCGGCCACGTGAAATGGATGCACGAGTACCTGGGCGCGCTTCCGGCGCCGAAGTATCCGTTCCCCGTGGATGCCCAAAAGGTCGCTGCAGGCAAAGCCGTATTCGACGCGAACTGCGCAAAGTGCCATGCGAGCGACCGCACGGGCACGCGGATTCCGGTCGACGAGGTCGGCACCGATCGCAACCGGCTCGACACCTGGAGCAAGGAAGCGGCCGTGGCAGCGAACAAGGTCGTGCGCGATATGGGCCTGGAACGCAAGGGCCTCGTCGAGGAAACGCTGAACGGCTACATCGCCGCTTTTCTGGATGGCATCTGGCTTCGCGCTCCCTATCTGCACAATGGTTCCGTGCCGACCCTGAAGGACCTCCTCGAGCCGGTCGAGGCGCGGCCCAAGGTGTTCTTCAGGGGCTACGACTTGTACGACCCCGTGAAAGTCGGATTCGTGACCGAAGGCGCCGAAGCCGAGCGTGTGGGCACGCGATTCGACGTCAACGCGAAAGGCGGCGGTAACCAGGGCCACACGTTCGGCACCACGTTGGCGCCGGCCGATAAAGAAACCCTGCTCGAATACCTCAAGACGCTATGAATTCAAAGCGCCGCCGGCCATCGCTCGCGGCGGCGCACCTATGGAGGAAGTCATGAACCGTCGTGCGATATTCGCTCTTGCACTCTGCACGGCCGTCGGTGCTGCAATCGTGGGAAGAATGTCTGCTGCGCCGCCCACAGCCCGCGCGGCGGATACGGCAGCGCCGGCAGCGGCCGCAGCCGCAGCCGCACAGGCACCGTCCGGGCGGCCGGCACAGCCGACGCCCGAGCCGGGCATCGTCGATCAGAACGCGCCATATTTCGAAGCCTGCGCACGCGAAGGCCTGAACGAGTCCGAGTGCATCGGCCGGCTGATCTGGTTCAAGGCTACGGCAGGTAACGAGCGCTTTCACACGTATACGTTCCAGCAGCGGGTCGGCGTCATGATCGACTGGTATCGCGTGCTGCGCAGCGATCATCGCGACGACCGGTTCCGCGCGTGGGGCATCATCAATGATCCGGCCTGCTGCAAACCGGGCGATCCCGAGTGCCCGGCGAAAAGTGCGGAAGAAACCTATGGCTTCGACTGGTGCCCGGGTGACGACGTGCTGCTCAGGCACGTCGGCAAGACCGGCTACGTCGATCCGGCCTGCGGCTTGAAGGACGCGGCGCTCGATGCGAACGATCCGCACAGCAAAGGCGGGAAGGTGGATCAGCGGCATTCCGCCTGCGATCTGCGCTTCGGCACATCCACGGGCGCACTGGGTTTCCGGAAATTCCCGAATCCACGCTTCGACACGGCCAGATGGAAGCAGGTGAACGGTGGTACGGCCACGTGGGACGGTTTCCGAAAAACGATGCAGCAGACGGGCGCGCCGTCCGACGCGCGCGTGAGCAAGCTCTCGGACGGATCCGTCGAGCCGCCGTTCCTGATCGGCACCACGTGCGGCTCGTGTCACATTGCTTTCGATCCGCGCAATCCTCCGGCCGACCCCGCGAATCCGAAGTGGGAGAACATTCACGGACTCATTGGCAACCAGTACACGCGCATGTCGGAGCTGCTGGGTTCCGGCATGCCGAGAACGAGCCTCGAGTGGCAGATGTTTGCGCACCCGCGGCCCGGGGTCACCGATACGTCTGCGATCTCGCACGATCAGGTGAACAATCCCGGCACGATCAACGCGCTCATCAACGTGTCGCAGCGTCCCACGTTCGCCGGCGAAACCATCACCAAGTGGCGCAAAGCCGATTCGTGCGGCAACGAGAAAGACACCGACAAATGCTGGTGCGAGCCCGGCCGCGACGGGAAGTGCTGGCAGCTCGGCACGCGCAGCGACGACAAGACGCCTGCGAATATCGGCGGCAAGCGCGTCGTGCTCGACGGCGTGCACCATATCCTGAAAGGCGGCGAAGACAGCATCGGCGCGCTCGAAGCCATACAACGCGTCTACTTCAATATCGGATCGTGCGCCGAGCAGTGCTGGGTGAACCACCTGAACGACTTGCGGCAGGTCGACCCGCAGCAGCGCGGCTACGGTCAGACGCCATTCAATATCGCCCAGTGCCGCCGCGACTGTCCCAATTTCCGGGCGATCGAGGACAGGCTCACGAACCTCTTCGACTTCTTCCTCTCGGCCGAAGGCGAGGAGATGGACCTGCACGTGGCCCGCAACAGCGAGCGTCGTGCCCGCAGCCCGCAGGCGCCGGCCTATAGGCGCGCTGACCTCGTCGACGACCTCGAGAAGGAATTCGGGAAAGGCGCCGTACGACGCGGCCGCGAGGTATTCGCGCAGAACTGTGCACGGTGCCACTCGAGCATTCCGGAAGCGACGGGGGGGCCGCTCGCAAATCGCGATTTCCACGCCGTGAACGAAGCGCACCCGCGGAAGATCCGCGCCGACTGGCTGGGGAACGATCAACCCACGCCGGTGACGGAAGTCGGCACGTTCCGCTGCCGTGCGCTGCATTCGAATCACATGGCGGGGCGCCTTTATCACCAATACGGATCGGAGACGCTGCGCAGCCAGAAAGTCGTGCCTGATATACCCGAGCAGCCGGGCTTCAAGAATGGCGGCCGCGGCTACTACCGCAACATTTCGCTCGTCAACGTGTGGGCGACGGCGCCGTTCATGCACAACAATGCGATCGGGCCGGAGATCTGCGGCAATCCGCGCAACAAGGAAAACGATTTTCACCGCGCACGGTACGTCGACGCAAACGGGCGGCTCCTCGAAAAACAGCCTGCCTGCTTCCCGTACGATGCGACCGTCGATGGGCGTTTCAAACTGTACGTTCAATCGATGCACGAACTCCTGAATCCGCGCGAGCGCGGTACCAAGATGACGCTCACGGACCAGGACATCATCGTCGATCTCGGCATCCGCACGTGGAACGGAAAGCAGGAGACGCCGCTCTTCGGATCGGGTGCGGTGCGCATACCCAAAGGCACGCCACCGGGCTATATCGGGAGCCTTCTTCACAAAGACCTCATCGGCGATCTCTACCGCGCGAAACGTGAGCCCGCGCTTCTGGAAAAGGCCGGCAAGAAGGAGCTCGTGCCCGAGCTGCAAGCGATGGCCGACGAGATCCTGAAGGACCCCGCGCGGTTCGTCGACATCATGAGAGACAAGCGCAAGTTCGTGCAGACGAATTACACGACGTGCATGCAGGAAGTCGAGAACGAAGGGCATCGCTTCGGCGAGGACTTGCCCGACGCGGACAAGAAAGCGCTGATCGCGTTTCTTGCGACGCTGTAGAGGGCAGGAGGTGCACATGAAACGCCAAGAAGCGGTTAAAGCGAAGACCATGCGGCGTGTGCTGGCCGGCGGAGCGATCGCGGCCGTGCTCGTGCTGAGCGGCTGTGACTGGGTGCGCGACAGGTTCTTTCGCGCGAAAGCGCCCGAGGTGAAGTTCGCGCAGTACGGCCCCGAATATCAGACGAAGATGGATTTCGCGCAGCTCGAGTACAAGCTGCCGCTCACAACCGAGGAGCTCGCGCGAATCACGCCCGAGAATCTCGCGGCGCTCGACCAGGAGCAGATCGACCAGATCTACGCACGGCTCACGGCCGGCCCGATCCCGGACGGCGCGTTCGACGGCGCGATCCTTCTGCCGCGCGGCCTGACCGGCAGGTTCAGGGTCGCGGAGATCGCCGGGGGATTCGCGGAATACGTGCTCCACCTGAAAGGCCTGAAAGTGGAGACGCTTGGCGAGACGTTGTGGCGGGGAAAAGTGTTCTATCGCGACGAGCGCGTGCTGCGAAACCGCATCGAGGATCTTTCCGTGCTGCAGAAGGCGGGCCTCGTCGAAGGCGAGCCCAAGAAAGGCAACTTCGGCGGCAGGGAAACGTGGCTCCTCTTTCCTGCGAAGCTTTACTGCGGCCAGAGCCTGCTCGACGCGCGGCGCGAGTCCATCATCATCGACTATTTCTTCACCGACGAGATTCCCGGGTACCAGGAGAAGCCCGATCACCTTGCGGGCCGTCGCGGGTTGCGCGTGCGCGACGAGATCCGCATGGTGCGCCCCGGTTTCTATCTCGGACGCGCGTATCTGGATAAAGTCTTTCTGCTGAACTTCACGCTGTACAACAAGGACATTGCCAGCCGCGACGGCGAGGCATTCATGAAGACCGGTGAAGTGAGTCAGGATTGCTGGACCGGAACGCAGCAGAGGATCGCGCGCGCGCAATAGCAGGTCTCCTCACACGCAGTGGCTATTTCCCCTCATCCCCGTCCCTTCTCCCGAGGGGAGAAGGGAGCTAAACCCCTCGCCCCGTGGGAGAGGGGTAGGGGTGAGGGAGTCGGCCTGGCTCGCGCGCTCGCCACCGCGTTGAGCGGTCTCGTGCTCTGCTCCGTGCTGCACGACGGCGTTGCGCAGCCGGTTGCAAAAGCAGACGCGAGACCGGGCCGCGACTGGGCTGTCGATCCGACCACCGCGGGGGAGAATCTGCCGCCCGTCGGACGATCGCTCTTCGACTTCGTGTTCGTTCGCAACCAGGGCGAGCGCAAGGTCTACGACATTCCGTTTCCGTTCTCGGCGGTCGTGAAAAAGCTGGAAGCCGAGCTGCAGTCCGAAGTGCCTGGAGCCTCGCCCGTGAAAACGGTGCTCATCCCGCTTGGCCGGTCACTGCAACGCACTGCGGCGGCGCCCGAGTTCTTCGCCTATCCGCGCGTTGTTCTCGGCGCCGACACCGAGCCGCGCAACAGTCCGGCGCATGCAGGGATGCTGCTCAAGGACCGCATTTTTCTCGGGTATCAGGAGAAGTCCGACGTTATCGAGGTCATCAGCTATAACGAAGCAGCCGGGCGCTTCGAATTCCAGGTGGTCAAGGACTATCGGGCCGGTGGCGTGCCGAAGGTGTTTTATGCGAACCGCACGATCTGCATGTCGTGCCATCAGAACGCGGCCCCGATTTTTCCGCGCCAGCTCTGGGATGAGACGAATGCGAACCGCGGCATCGCGGCCGCGCTCGTCAAAGAGAAGCGCGTGTTCTACGGCATCGAGCCTGACCGGGGCGTCGACATACCCTATGCGCTGGACAATGCCACTGACCGCGCGAATCTCCTGGCAGCGTATCAGTTGCTGTGGCGCGTCGGGTGCGAAGTGGCCGCGAATCGCGAAGCTTCCGCGCGATGCCGCGCGGCGCTCTTCGTCGCTGCGCTTCAATACCGGTTGAGCGGACGGCAGCAGTTCGACCGCGCCGAGATGCGTTTTCGCGATCACGTCCTGCCGGTCTTCGCCCGCAACGCGCGCGAGTACTGGCCGTCCGGGCTTCGCATACCGAACGCGGACCTCCCGAATCGCGATCCACTCATCCTGCCGGTTTCCGCGCCGGGCACGCGCCTGCAGCAGACTTCGGGCGAGGCGTATTCGATGGCAGAGAACGTAAATGTGCAGGCTGCCTTCGACCCTCTCGTGCCGCGCGATCCATCGCAGGTGTGGCAGATCGCGGACGCGGTGAGCGTGACGCGACTTGTCGCGGGCCTCGCGGAGTTCATCGCCGAATCGGATGTGAGACGCCTGAGCACGCACTTGTCGCGGCAGGCGCGCGCGGCGAAGGACGCAAGAATCGCGTACGAAAGCGAGTGCGAAATCCGGCGCTCACGACGGTCGGCAAACGCCTACCGCATCGACTTCCAGTGCTCCGCCGACCGGACCGTCGCAGCCCGCGCCATTTTGCAGGGGCGCTTATATGTCGAGGGACGCTCGGCCGTGCGCGGCAGCGTCGACCGGGTGGTGCTGACCGATCAGGCGCAGTCCACGAGCGAGCTCCGGGACCTCGACGTCGCGGCGCCCGCTCTCGTCACGGGCCAGGGACGAACGCACGCAACACTCCAGCTGATGCGCGCCGGCACGCATGCGCGGCGCGGTGACGGAAACGCGCTCGAGACGGTCGAGATCGCATGGGACGATGCTGCGGCCAAAGCTGAACCGGGTGCAGCCGTGAAAGGCCGCGCGACGATTACGGTCGTTCAGGACTTTGCGCCGATGCACGCCATCGTCGAAGCGATGATCCACGACACGACGGCCGGCAAGCTCGACGTGTTCTCGAACACGGCTTTCCGGCGCGCGAGCCTGATACCTGTGCTGTTCGATCGGTCTGGCATGAAGCCGCTCGCCTGGTGCTGTGTGAGTGACAGCGGTATGCCCGCTGCTGTCATGGATGGCGACGCAAGTCCCGCGAAGGCGCGTGCCGACGTCGACGCGAAACCGGTCGCTCTGCAGCCGTTCTTCCGGTATTGCGCGACGTGTCACCAGTCGAACGACCGCACGCCGCCCAACTTTCTCCAGGGCTCTGCGAATGCGGTCGCCGCGAATCTCGCGCACTGCGCGCAACGACTCCACGTGCGCCTTGCGATGTGGCAGTTGCCGCTCGAGCAGCGGCCGAAGACCCCGATGCCGCCTCCGTATGCGCTTTATGCGTTTCACAGCTCGCCGCAAGTCTGGCGCGACGGCGCGGAGCTCGCCGCGCTCAGGAGTTACGTCGAGCGCGTGCTGCAGGCGGAATCGGGAAAAGCGCCGCGGCCGGAAGAATTGATGAGCAGAGGCTACGAAAATCTTCGCGCCTGTTTGCCCGAAGCCAATTGACACGTGCTCTCGTAAACTCGAACAAAAAGGAACCGCATGGAAGAGCCCACGATAGGAATGTACGAACCGGCGCCGGCTCCATACTACGCAGGCTGGAAACGCAGATTCTTCCTTCTGCTTGCGATTGTCCTGCTGGTACCGGTCTTCCTCGTCGTCTACGCGCTGGTGCGCTTCGGAGGCGACCGGCCGGTCGTCTACGACACGCCTGAAGAACATTTCAAGTACGGATCGACGGGCGGCGAGCGCGAGTCCGGCTTCCCGTACTGGATTTTTCAGGCACTGCCGCAGGTCTGCAACCATCTTCTGCCCGGCGGCTACAGATCTCTCGGCCTGATCTTCGAAGAAGGCAAGGACTTGCCGATCGGCATGTCCAGGCGCCACTACCTGGGTCTGGACCGCACCTTCCTCAACTGCGCGGTGTGCCACACGAGCACCGTGCGACGATCCCCGCAGGACAAGCCGCAGATCGTGCTCGGTATGCCGGCGAACACGTTCGACGTCATGGCTTTCGAGCGATTTTTCTTCGACTGCGCGGCCGATCCGAAATTCACCGCCAGCGACATCGTTCCCGAGGCACGGCGGCTTGCGCGCGCGCGTGGAGAAGACATCGATCTCCTCGATCGCTATCTCATCTACCCGATTGCCGTCGCCATCATGCGAGAACGGCTGCTCATGCTGCGCGGACGCTTCCGTTTCGTCCTGCATCAGGTGGACCAGGGCCTGCTGTGGGGACCGGGGCGCGTCGACACGTTCAACTCGGCGAAAGTGCTGTTCAACTTCCCGATGGAGTCGCTGGATCCGAAAGAGCTGCTCGGCGCTTCCGATTTTCCGTCGATCTGGAACCAGGGACTGAAAAGGAACATGCAGTTGCACTGGGACGGCAACAACACGCTGGTCGAAGAGCGCAACAAGAGCGCAGCGTTTGGAACTGGCACGACCCCGCCGACGATCGACCTGAAAGCGATCGGGCGGATCGAAGAGTGGATCGAGAAAGTGCCGTCGCCTGCCTATCCGTTCACCGTCGACAAAGAGCTCGCGGCTCGCGGCGCGCCGCTTTACAAGCAATACTGCGCGAGCTGCCACGGCGCGAGCGGGCAGGATTTCTCGGGAGAGCGCGTCGGGAAAGTGACGCCGATCGATGCTGTGGGCACCGACCGCAAGCGGCTGGACTCGTATACCTATACGCTCGCCGTGAACCAGAGCACGCTCTATGCCGGCTACCCCCATCGCTTCAATCATTTCCGGAAGACGTTCGGCTATGCAAACATGCCGCTGGACGGCCTCTGGCTGCGGGCGCCCTATCTGCACAACGGCTCGGTGCCGACGCTGCGCGATCTTCTGGCCCCTGCTGCGGAGCGGCCCAAAGTGTTCTATCGCGGCAACGATCTCTACGACGACAAGAACGTGGGCTTCGTCTCGGCCGTGGCGAACGAGAGCGGACGTACATTCTTCAAGTACGACACGTCGCTCGAAGGGAATTCGAATGCGGGGCATGAAGGACCGCAATACGGAACGCACCTGCGGGCCGAGGACAAAGCTGCGTTGCTCGAATATCTGAAGACGTTCTAACGTCGCAAACCGGTCGCGGCATGGAGGGGACATGACGGCTTGTTGGTCGTTCGCAGCAATTTTTTCAGCGCTCCTGTCGTGGAGCGTTGCCGCGGCCGAGTATCCTGCGCGTCCGGTCAGGTTCGTCGTGCCATTCACGCCCGGCAGCGCGAGCGATCTCCTCGCGCGGATGATCGGGCCCAAGCTGTCGGAAGCGTGGGGACAGCAGATCGTCGTCGACAATCGCCCGAGCGCCGGCGGGACGGTCGCGGGCGGCATCGTCGCGACGGCACCGCCCGACGGGCATACGCTCATGCTGACGTCGTCGGCCTTCGCGGGCTCGGCGGCGCTTTACGACAAGCTGCCTTACGACTCCGTCAGGGATTTCAGAGGCGTTTCGCTCGTCGTGCTCACGGCGATTGCACTGGTGGTCTCTCCGACGCTCGGCGCGAAAAGCGTAAAGGACCTGATCGCGATCGCGCGCCAGAAGCCCGGGCAGCTCAACTTCGGATCTTCGGGCATCGGCAGCGGCACGCATTACGGCGGCGAGTTCTTCAACCTCGCGGCCGGCATCAAGGCCGTTCACGTCCCGTACAAAGGCACTCCGGAAGTGATCACCGACACCATAACGGGGCGCCTGCATTACGCGATGTCTCCGCTGCTGGCGGCAGTGCCGCACGTGCGAAGCGGACGACTGCTGATGATCGGCGTCACGTCGCCGCAACGGCTGGCCATCCTCCCCGACGTGCCGACGATCGCAGAAGCCGCGTTGCCGGGTTTCGAGTATCAGGGCTGGTTCGGCATTCTTGCGCCCGCGCGCACGCCCCGCGCGGTTGTGGACAAGCTCAACGCGGAGATCGGACGCATCATCGCGATGCCGGACATTCAGGAGCGCATCTCGCGCGACGGCTCTACGCCCAGGTCATCGAGCCCGGAAGAGTTCGAAAAGCTGGTGCGCGACGAGATCGCCACGCGCAGGAAAGTGTTCCAGGCGGCCGGCGTGAAACCTGAGTAGAAGTGACGAGTGATGAGGAAAGGGTGAGGTGACGAAGAACACCCGGTGCATCGAGAACGCCTCGGTCGAAGCGATATGAGAACGCTCTTCAGATCGCTCTTCGTCGCGGCTGCGCTCGCCATACACCCGGCCCACGCCGCCGACGCGCCTTATGACCTCGTGCTGCGCAACGCGCGCATCGTCGACGGCACCGGAGCACCCTGGTACAGAGCCGATCTCGCGGTGCGCGGCGACACCATCGCCGCCATTGCGCCCACCATCAGCTCTCCGGCGAAGCGCGTCGTGGACGTGAACGACGCCGTCGTAGCGCCCGGCTTCATCGACCTGCATACGCATGCGGCCCGCGGCATCTTCCACGTGCCGACCGCAGACAACTACGTGCGGCAGGGCGTCACGACCCTCCTGGAAGGACCCGACGGCGGTTCACCCGTTCCACTGAAACCTTTCCTCGACAAGCTCGAAGCGACGCCGCGATCGATCAATATCGGAAGCTTCCTCGGGCAGGGATCGGTGCGGCAGCGCGTCGTCGGCCTGGCGAATCGCACCGCGACCCCGGAAGAGATCGTCCGCATGCAGGGCATCGTCGAGCAGGGTATGCGCGACGGCGCGTTCGGGTTGAGCACAGGCCTTTTCTACGTGCCGGGCACGTTCACGCCGCTTTCCGAAGTCATCGAGCTGCAGAAAGTCGTAAGCCCGTATCGCGGCGTGCACACGTCGCACATGCGCAACGAGGCCGCGCGCGTGCTCGAAAGCGTCCGCGAGACCATAGCGATCGGAGTCGAGGGCGGGGTACCGACCCAGATCTCTCATCACAAGCTGGTCGGCAAAATGAATTGGGGCAAATCGGTCGAGACGCTGAAGCTCGTGGATGAAGCGCGTGCGCGGGGCGTCGACGCGACGATCGACGTTTATCCATATACAGCTTCCAGCACCAGCATACACGCAGCACTGATACCGTCGTGGGCCCTCGAGGGCGGCTCACGCGAAACCCTGAAGCGTCTGCAGGACCCGGCGTCGCGTGCGAAAATCAAAAGCGCCATCGCTGGCCTGCTGCGAAACGAGCGCGGAGCCGGCGACCCGAGAAACGTCGTTATTGCGCTCTGCAACTGGGACCCGACGCTTGCGGGCAGAAACCTCGCGGAGCTCGCGCAGGCGCGGGGCATGGAGCCTACACCGGAAAACGCGGCCGAAGTGGTCGCGTGGCTGACGGAGCAGGGCGGCTGCCGCGCGGTTTTCCACTCCATGGCCGAGGACGATTTGCAGCGCATCATCGTTCACCCGGCTGCGATGATCGCATCGGACGGCGAAGTCCCGCTCTTCGGCGAAGGGGCGCCGCACCCCAGAAGCTACGGCACGTTCGCGCGCGTGCTCGCGGTATACGTGCGCGAACGGAAACTCCTCACGCTCGAAGAAGCGGTGCGGAAGATGTCGGCGTTTCCTGCCGCGCGCATCGGGCTTACCGACCGCGGCGTGCTGCGGCCGGGCATGAAGGCCGACATCGCGGTGTTCGATCCTGCGCGCGTGCGCGATGCGGCAACGTTCGAGAAGCCGCATCAATACGCCGAGGGTTTCTCGCACGTCCTCGTGAACGGACAGATCGTGTACGAGAACGGCGCGATGACCGCCGCGCGGCCGGGGCGAGTGCTTTATGGGCCGGGCAAGACTCGTTATTAGAACCGCATTGTGTTCCGGTGAGCGGGGGCGTCGAAGACGCGGGCACGCTGAAGCCTGGAAGAGGGATCGGCGCAACGTGGAGCAGGGACCCGCTTGCGGGATGCGACCGTGGAGCCGATCGTTGGCGCGTCGTGCGGACGCCGATCCATGCGCGTCTTCGGGGTCAGATCCCCAAGGGGCCTCTCTTCCGCCCTGCGACGCGCCCGTCTTGGCGGGGATCTGACGGCGAAAGCGTGCGTAAGACCGCGGTTCTAATGCGCGTGCCTCAGCCCGCTTCCGGGTCGCACCTGCCGCTCCGCGGCAGGCACTGCTCCGCCGTCCGCGGTCTCCCGCGAACGTAACGCTCGGAAGCTCATTAGCACTCTCGTCCGAGCCTGCGAGGCTCGAGGGGACGGATACGGCGCCGTGACGATCTCGTGGCGCACGGAAATTAACGCCGCCTTACATTTCAACGCGCGCGTACGCCAGAATGACGCCGGAACCAACCATCGGGAGGATTGAGCATGGTCACCATCGAATTTCATGACCCTTCAGGACGTCTCGACGTGACACAGCCGTTCGCGCCGCGGCTCGACACGCTCGAAGGCAAGCGCATCGGCATCGTTACGAACGACCAATGGCAGGCGTATCGAATGCTGCCCAGGCTGAAATCGATGCTCGAGGAGGACTTCAAAGGCATCGAAGTGCTGGCAGTCGACGCCTATCCCCAGGGCAATCTTCTGATCGGGACCGAAGACACAGCCAAAGCCGTGAAGAAAAGCGGCGTGGACGCGGTGATCATCGGCAACGCGAGTTGAGGGGCCTGCGCCACAGCATGCGGCCGTGCAGCCGCTAGGA
>DASRIK010000073.1:0-4406 GCA_035650035.1 Burkholderiales bacterium
CGGAAACTGCTCGACGCGCTTCGCGAACGTGATCGCGAGCGGCCGTATTCTGCCGGCTTTGATGCTGCCGAGCGCCGTCGAAACGGTCGCGAAAATAAGCTGCAGGTTGCCGCCCACGAGGTCGAGCATCGCAGGCGCGCCGCCTTTGTAGGGCACGTGAACCATCTTCACGCCTGCGAGCGTGTTGAACAGTTCGCCCGCGAGATGGTCGGCAAAGCCGACCCCTGAAGAGCCGTAGGTCAACCTGGCCGGGTTCGCTTTCGCATGGGCTATGAGCTCCTTCACCGATTTCGCCGGCACCGACGGATGGACGACGAGCACGTTCAGTGCGGAAACGGCGCGCGCTATGGGGTCGAAGTCCCGCACGGGGTCGTACGGCAGTTTCTTGTACAGGCTCGGGTTTACCGCGACCGGGCCGATCGTGCCGAGCACGAGCGTGTAGCCGTCCGGATTGGAGCGTGCGGCGATCTCCATGCCGACGATACCGTTGCCGCCGGGGCGGTTATCTACGATCACCTGCTGGCCCAATGTTTCGGTAAGCTTCTGACCGACCGTGCGCGATGTGATGTCCGCGCCGCCGCCGGGCACGACCAGAATGATCACGCGTATGGGTTTTACCGGATACGATTGCTGTGGAGTCTGCGCGAGCAGCGCCGGCGCGGCGCACAGCAGAACGAGTGCCAGGCTGAAGCGCATGACATGCTCCCTTACATTGGACGCTTGTTATAGTACCTGAATGGACGATCTGCGAGACTGGCAGCCGCGGCCACGGCCTGCGCGAGTCGAGCTGCAAGGAAAATTCTGCAGACTGGAGCCGCTCGACCCGGCCCGGCACGGCGACGAATTGTTCTCGGCCGCCATGGCGCCCGGCGCGGAGGAGCGCTTCCGGTATCTCACCGACGACCCGCAGGATCGCGCCGGCTTCCAGACGTGGCTCGCGCGCTCATCGCAGTCGAGTGACCCGCTGTTCTTCGCGGTGATCGATACCGCAACGGGACGCTGCGAAGGCCGTCAGTCGTTGATGCGGATCACTCCGGAGCACGGCGTGATCGAAGTGGGCCACATTCTCTGGGGACCCGCGATTGCGCGCACGCGCGTTGCCACGGAAGCATTGTTCCTGCATGCGCGCTACATTTTCGAGAGCCTCGGCTATCGTCGTTTCGAATGGAAATGCAACGCGCGGAACGAGCCGTCCAAAAACGCGGCAGCGCGCTTCGGATTCCAGTACGAAGGCACTTTCAGGCAGCACATGGTGCAGAAAGGACAGAGCCGCGACACGACGTGGTTCGCGATGCTCGACTCCGAATGGCCCGCCGTCAGGACCGCGTTCGAGCGATGGCTCGCGCCGGAGAATTTCGACGCAGCGGGACGGCAGAAGGCGAAGCTCTCGGACCTGCGGTCCCGCTCGTCACCCATCACCCGTCACTCGTCACCGCTTTAGATGGCCGAAATTCTTCTCGTGCGCCACGGCGAGACACTGTGGAACCAGCAGGGCCGAATGCAGGGGCAGCACGATAGCCCGCTCACGCCCACAGGCCTGCACCAGGCCCGGCAACTGGGACGGCGCCTTGCGAACGTGCCGTTCACGGCTCTTTACAGCAGCGATCTTGGCCGCGCGCATCAGACCGCACGCTGTATCGCCGATTCCACGGGACACGAGATCGTCACGGATGGGGGTTTGCGCGAGCGTCACTTCGGGATTTTCGAAGGGCTCACCAACAACGAGATCAAGTCGCGTTATCCGGAAGACTACGAGCTCTTCGCCAAGCGCGATCCGGAATACGTCATGAGCGGCGGGGAAAGCGCGGCGCAATTCATGCGACGGGTGGTGGCTACGCTCGATCGAATCGCCGGGGCTCACAACGGCGATACCATCGTCGTGGTGACCCACGGTCTCGTGCTCGATGCGCTTTATCGCACTGCCTGCAACATGGCACTCGAGATCCCGCGCGGGTTCCCGCTGCTCAACTGCAGTCTCAACACGTTCAGGCGCAGCCCGCAAGGCTGGCACGTGGTCAATGTCTGCGACGTGGATCACCTCTCAGCGGAAGAGGTGACACGCTTTTCGGACGCGAGCCTGCAGCAGCCGTCGGGCTCGTCCGGCGCCAAGCCTTAGCCGCTCGACGTTCGGGCAGGGACCTTGCCGCCGGAAAGCGTTGCTTCACACGAAACCGTGCTGCTGGTGCACGGTCTATGGCTCCATCCGATCGCGATGGAGCTCATGCGTCGGCGTCTGCAGCGCTGCGGCTATTCGGTGCGGGCGTATTCGTATCCGACGGTTCGCGTCGATCTGGCAGACAATGTCGAGCGGCTGCGTGAGTACTGCCAGCGCCTGCCGGGCGGAAAGCTGCACCTCGTCGGTCACAGCATGGGCGGAGTCGTGGCGCTCAAAGCCGCGGAGCTCGTACCTCCGGCCTGCCTCGGGCGCGTCGTGCTCGTCGGAACGCCTTTCCGCGACAGCTTTTCCGCACGCGCCCTGCAACGCCTCCCGGGCGGCCGCTGGCTGCTGGGCCGGTGCATGCCGCAGTGGCTGGCCGCGGGTTCTCCGACGCGATTCGATGCCTGCGAGCTGGGCGTGATAGCCGGCGACCGGGGCATCGGTCTGGGCCGGCTGATCGCGCCGGGTCTGCCAAAGCCGCACGACGGCGTCGTGTCGGTGGAGGAGACGCGGGTCCCCGGCATGGCCGATCACATCGTGCTGCGCGTCGGCCACACGGAGATGCTCGTGTCACGTGCCGTGGCGCGCCAGGTCTGCGCCTTCCTGGAGCGTGGGAAATTTGACCGCACGCAGCCCCATCTACCATCAGTAAACTAGTCCGTCGTACCGTTAATGTCCTTTATGGGTTTCTCCTGGCGCATTACTGCGGCGTTTCTTCTCGTAGCGGCGATAGCCGGCTGCGCGAACCTCCCGTATTACCTGCAGTCGGTGCGCGGCCAGCTCGATATCTGGGCCCGGCAGAAAGACATCGAAACGATCATCGCGAATCCGGACACGGCGGCGGCGCTTCGCGAGAAGCTGCGCGCGGTGCTGGCAGTGCGCGAGTTTGCGAGCGCCGAGCTTGCATTACCGCGCAACGCAAGTTATCGCTCGTATGCGAACCTCGAACGTCCGTACGTGGTGTGGAACGTTTTTGCGACGCCGGAGTTTTCGCTTCGTCCGCGGCAGTGGTGTTTCATGTTCGCCGGCTGTGTGAATTACCGCGGTTACTTCGGCAAAGCGGACGCGGACGCATTTGCCGCCGAGGTCTTGTCGCAGAGTTACGATGTCTTCGTGGGCGGCGTTCCCGCTTACTCGCTGCTCGGGTATTTCCCCGACCCGGTCCTGAATACGTTCGTCAACTACCCGACGCCGCATCTCGCGCGCCTCATTTTCCATGAGCTCGCGCACCAGGTCGTCTATGTGCGGGATGACAGCGTCTTCAATGAATCTTTCGCAGTGACCGTCGAGCAGGAAGGTTCGCGTCGCTGGCTCGAGCGCTACGGCACCGACCAGGACCGCCTGCACTACGATCAGATCACTCGCCGGCGTAACGATTTCCTGCGCTTGATCGAGACTTACCGCGGGCACCTGGAGACCCTCTACAGCACGCCGCTGCCGACCGACGTGATGCGCGCCCGCAAAGCCGAGGTGTTTGGCGAGCTCGTCGCGGAATACCGGAAGCTCAAGGAACGCTGGGGCGGATTTGCCGGTTACGACCACTGGTTCGCCCGCGAGCCGAACAATGCGCTCATCGCCTCGGTCGGCCTTTACAGCAAGCGCGTCCCGGCTTTCCAGGCGCTGCTCGCGCGGGAAGAGGGCGACATGGAGCGCTTTTACGCTGCAGCCAAGGCATTGGCCCGCATGAGCAAACCGGAGCGGACCGCGGCCCTGGAAAACCTCATGCCCCGCACGGCCGCCGCTGAAAACCTCGCCCCCGGCATAGCCTCGCCCACCGCGCACTAGAATTGCTTAATCCCCGATAAGGCGGCAGGCCACAGCCCCGGGCGGCACAGCAATAGCCGGACCCGCGGAACGCAAGGCCGGGCCTGCCCGTCCAAGTGATGGCACCTCGGGGGGCGGCGCCTTTTGGCTCTCCGAGGCAAAACCACAGGTAAACAAGAGGGCCCATGCAAATCCAGATCAACAGCGACCACCACATCGTCGCCTCCCCCGAGCTTGCCGGCCGCATCCAGACGCTGGTGCGCGATACGCTTGACCGGTACAGCGACCGTATTACGCGGGTCGAAGTCCACCTGAACGATCTCAACAGCGTGAAAGGCGGCAGCAACGACAAGCGCTGCCTGATGGAAGCACGGCTGTCCGGGCTCGGTCCGGTGGACGTGAACCATGAGGCAGACAATCTCGAGGTGGCGATCGACGCTGCCCTCGAAAAGCTCGAGCGGGCGATCGAGCACAAGCTTGGCAA
>DASRIK010000074.1:0-11751 GCA_035650035.1 Burkholderiales bacterium
GCAAGCGCAGGCTTCACAAGACACCCGCCCAACGCGAGATCGAGGCGTGTCTGCCGTGGCTCGAAGCCGAGGTCACAGCCGTGGAGCCCCGGGTCATTCTTTGTCTCGGCGCAACGGCGGCTCGCGCGGTGATGGGCGGGAAAGTGCGCGTGACCGAAACGCGCGGTCAGCCGCTGCACTCCCCGTTCGGCAAGGACGTCGTGATCACCATCCACCCCGCCTACATTCTTCGTCTGCGCACGGGAATGGAAGAAGCGTTCGCACTCTTCGTGAGCGATGTCGGGCAGGCGGCGGAGCTCGCCGGCTTTAAAAAATAGAATCTCGCGCCACGAGGTGCGGCGCGCAGGATGTCCGTTGCGCGCGCGCCTACCCCGGTTTATCGGTGAGCGCTGTATCGAGATCCATCGTTCGCGCCCGCAATGATGGCCGGCGGCTCGCCGTCCCCAGGGCGACCGGGCTGCGGCGGATCCTGCTGCGGCACGACGGGCTCCATATCCGGCGGCACGCTGGGGTTCGGGACTTCCCGTTCCGGGGCCCTGTCGGGATCCTTCCCGGGATTCGGTGTGTGTGCCTTCACGCGCCCTCCTCTTTCAGCCCGTGCATGAGCCCGACCAGGTCGTTGGCGTGCTCCTCTTCGGTCGCCAGAATCTGCTCCATCAGGCGCCGCGTTGTCGGATCCTTGTCGCCGAGGTACTGCGCGATCTCGCGGTAGCTCTCGATTGCGATGCGTTCCGCGATCAGGTTCTCGCGGATCATGTCTGCCAGGGACCCGCCTTCGACGTATTGCGCGTGCGAGCGCGATGCGAGCCCGTCCGGCGAGAAATCAGGCGAGCCGCCGAGCTGAACGATGCGGCCTGCGATCTGATCGGCGTGCTCCTGCTCCTGCGTGGCATGCTCGAGGAACTCGGCCGCGACCGGCTCCGCGTGTATGCCGTCGGCGACGAAGTAGTGACGCTTGTATCGGAGGTAGCACACGATCTCGGTGGCAAGCGCCTCGTTCAGCAGGCGTATGACTTCCTCTCGATTGGCGTTATAGCTCGGCGTCACCGCACCTGCTTCGATATCCTGCCTGGCGCGCTGCCGGATCGTTTCTACATTGGTCAGGACGCTCGTTGCGGACTGTTGTGGTTGCTTCGTGGATGACTGCATAGGTCCCTCGGTATCTCGTTGTCCTCGGAAGCTTCGGGCTTCAGTGTTTTCTCAGACCCACCAGCAGTGAAACCGCGAAGAGCACCAGAAAGAATATGAAGAGTATCTGCGCGATCTCCGCCACGCCGGCGGCGATTCCACTGAATCCGAAGAGCGCTGCGACGATCGCGATCAGGAAAAAAGTGATGGCCCAGTTCAACACGGAACCTCCTCGCGCGTCGGTACCCACCGAACGCGCGCGGCTCACTCTCGCGCGAGACGCACGAAGCGATGCCGCCCGGTCAAGAACTCGCTGCGGGCGAAAAAGCCCGCAGCGGGGTTCACTGTCGACTTACCTGTTACGGTCAGCCGCACCCTGAATCTTCTCGCCGCCGCGCTCGATGTCCTTACCTGCACCCGCCATCGTGTTGCAGCCGGCAGCAAAAAATGCGACGAGAAGCATAGCCATGAGTGTGCGAAACATGATCTCTCCTTTTTAAAGTTGGGGCGTCAAAGCCCCCTCCCTTAAGCAATGCCTGTTCCTGCACAGAAAAGTTCCTTCTGCATTGAGCCTCGCCCTGTCGGTATGTCCCTTGCAGACATCGCGGCGGGTTCCTGACCCCTGAGGAGAAGCTGATGACGCTCACCACGTTACTTGTCATATTGCTCGTGCTCATTCTGATTGGCGCGCTGCCCGTGTATCCCTACAGCCGCAGCTGGGGCTACTATCCGAGCGGCCTCCTTGCCGTCGTCGTTGCCGTCGTCGCGCTCATGCTATTGCTCTGATCAGCCGATCGGGGACATGGCAACCGCGAGAAAACGCGCGACACGCAAGAAGAGCAGCGCTGAAACGCCGAACGCTTCGAGCACAGGCAAGCGCAAGGCTGCACCGAAAGCAAAAGGCGGCGGCAAGAAACAGGGCCGGTATAAGTAGCGCTGCGCTGGGCTGCGAGCGCACCGCGTCGGTGGCGCATTGGCGATGCATCCTGCTGCGTTTCCAGCCTGAGCTCGCGCAATTTGCAAAGTGGTTCTCTCGTGCACCCCCGGGCGCGTTAGAATCGGCCGCATTTTTCGTCGGGGGAAGCGATGCGCATACTCGTTTGCGGCGGCGCGGGATACATCGGCTCGCACATGGTCGAGCTTCTGCTCGCGCAGGGGCACGAGGTGACGGTCTTCGACAATCTCTCCACGGGCTACCGCGACGCGGTGCTCGGCGGGCGCTTCGAGTTCGGTGACCTGGGCGACAGTGCCGCGCTCGATCGCGTGCTCGGCGCACAGACGTTCGACGTCGTCATGCACTTCGCCGCCTTCCTCCGCGTCGAAGAATCCATGGGCCAGCCCGGCAAGTATTTCCGCAACAACTTCTGCAACACCTTGAATTTGCTCGAAGCGATGCTGCGCCATGGGGTGCTGCGCTTCATTTTCTCCTCCACCGCCGCGGTTTACGGCGAGCCCCAATATGTACCGGTCGATGAAAAGCATCCGCGCGCGCCGATCAACCCCTACGGCGAGTCCAAGCGCATGGTCGAAGACGCGCTCTTCTACTACGCGCAGGCGCACGGACTCCAATCGGTGCTGCTACGCTATTTCAACGCCGCCAGCGCCGACCCGCAGGCGCGCTTAGGTCCGCGCCACAATCCGCTTACGCACTTGATTCCGCTGGTGTTACGCGCCGCCGCCGGGGTGAACCCCAACGTCAAAGTCTTCGGGCGCGACTACCCCACGCCCGACGGCACGGCCGTGCGTGACTACATCCACGTGTGCGATCTGTGTGAGGCGCACCTTCGCGCGATCGAGTATCTGATCGGCGGTGGGGAAACCCAGGCGTTCAATCTGGGGGTGGGCCGCGGCTACAGCGTGCAGGAGGTGATCGATGCCGTGCGGCGGGTGACCGGCCGCGAGTTCGACGTGATCACCGAGGGGCGCCGCCCGGGCGATCCGGGCCAGCTCGTGGCCGACCCCTCACTCGCGCGGCGCGTGCTCGGCTGGAGCCCCCGCTACGCGGAGATCGACACGATCGTTGCCCACGGCTGGGCCTGGCAGGCCAAGCAGTCGTAAGCACGTACGCGGTCGTTGTGGTGTGAAGGAAAGGAGGGTTTCGGAGGGAAACGTGGGTTTCCCTCTGAGGTGTTTACCGCGCCGGCCCGCGAGGCGTTACAACCAGCGGCGGTACCACGGGCTTTCGCGCTCCGTCGCGCCGCCCAGCATAAGCCCGGCGACGAGTCCGAGCACCGCGCCGATGCTGGCCGCATAAATCACTGCCTGCAGCGGGCGGTTCTGTATATAACCTTCGGCGCCGTGCAAGACCTGATTCGACCGCTCCTGCAGCGCGTTGTACGCCGATGTCAGGCGAGTTCGGGAAGCTTCCATCGCCTCCTGTATGGAGCCACCGGGATTGCCGATCGCTTTCGCCTGGTCCGCCTGCCCACTCTGCGTCGACTGATCCGGTGAGTAGTTTGTTTCGATTGCCATAGGAGCCTCCGTAAGTTGTTGTGCAGCGGGTTCGCGTGAAGGTTAGCAGCCGGCGTGCCCGTTCCGCAGCACCTGCCAAGCCCCACGCGTTACACTAGGTGACCATCACGATCATCGCCTTACAGCATTCTATTATGGACAATCCGCTTATTAGGTTGCACAACCTCGGCCAGCGCATCTGGCTGGACAATCTCTCCCGTACCCTGCTCAGCGAAAGCGGACTGCGGCGCCTCATCACCGAAGACGGCCTGGCTGGCGTCACGTCCAACCCCACGATTTTTTTCAAAGCCATCAGCGAAAGCCCGTATTACCGTGACGAGCTCGCCGCACTCAAAGCTGACCCGAAGTTGACGCCCGAGCGCCGTTACGAGCGGCTCGCGATCGCGGACATCCAGAATGCATGTGATCTGCTGCACCCGTTGTACGTGCGCACGGAAGGCGAGGACGGGTACGTGAGCCTCGAAGTCTCGCCGGCGCTCGCCTACGATGCGGAAGGGACGATCGAAGCGGGCCTGAGGCTCAAAGCCGAAGTGAATCGGGCGAATCTGCTTATCAAAGTGCCTGCCACGAAACAAGGTCTTACCGCGATCGAGAGGCTGATCGGCCAGGGCTGTTCCGTTAACGTGACGCTCATGTTTTCGCTCGATCACGTGCGCGACGTATCGCAGGCGTACATGCGCGGGGTCGAGCGGTGGCTCGCGCGCAGCGGCGCGGATCCACGGCCGCTCAAATCCGTCGCGAGTCTTTTCCTGAGCCGCGTCGACACGCTTGTCGACAAACGGCTCGAAGCGTTGGGCGGCGATGCGCTGCAACTACGCGGACGCGCAGGCGTTTCGCTCGCGAAGCTCGCGTACGAAGAGTACAAGAAAGTCTTTCGCGGGCCGCTCTTCGCACCCCTTGCCGCGAGAGGCGCCCACGGCCAGTACCTGCTCTGGGCCAGCACCGGCACGAAGAACCCCGGCTACAGCGATGTCATGTACGTGGAACCGCTGATCGGGCCCGAGACGATCAACACGCTGCCGGACGGGACGCTGGCGGCATTCCGCGACCATGGCCGCGCCGCGCTCACGCTCGAGCAGGGGCTCGAGGAAGCAAGAGAGGTCTTTGCGAGTCTCGGCCGCCTCGGGATACGGATGGGCGAAGTCGGCGACGAGCTTCAGACCGACGGCGTGAAGCTTTTTCAGAAGTCGTTCGACGACCTGCTCGGCCTGATGGCCTGAAGAAACACTGCACTCGCTAGGCGGCTTCAGCCGCCAGCACGCCCGTACTTTCGAGCTGCATCCAGACGCACGCGCCGCTGCTCGCCTTGTCGATCTCTCTCAAGTGCAGCGCGTGCGATTCGAGCTCCTCGGCTGTCGCCTGAACCACCGTGAGCGCGCTCGTGATGCGCGGCATGTTCACGGCAGCGACGCGGATTTCGACGACATCGTTGTCCATGAGCAGCGTTTCCTGGCCACGCGTCATGGCGAGGTAAACGTCGGCGAGAAGCTGCGCGTCCAGCAACGCGCCATGCAGCGTCCGGGCGGTGCGGTCGATTTCATGACGATCGCAGAGCGCATCGAGCCCGTTACGCTTGCCGGGATAGAGCTCGCGCGCCATCCTGAAGGTGTCGACGACGTTCGCGCAGCAGGTCTGGATCGGTTCCAGATCGAGGAGCTTCAGCTCGTAATCGATGAACGCGATGTCGAACGCGGCGTTGTGGATGACGAGCTCGGCGCCGCGGACAAAATCGAGAAACTCGGCGACGACATCCTTGAACTTCGGCTTATCTTTCAGGAATTCGCGCGTGAGGCCGTGGATCTGCAGCGCGGCCTCTTCGCTGTCGCGCTCGGGATTGACGTAGCGGTGAAAATGGTTGTTCGTGAGGCGCCGGTCGACGATCTCCACACCGGCGATTTCGATGATCTTGTGGCCCAGGGTTGGATCGAGCCCGGTTGTTTCCGTGTCCAGTATTACCTGGCGCATGCGTGCTGCCTCGCTGCGGCTGTTTTTCTGATTGGTGCCATTGTGCCAAGAGCAACGAAAAATTGCACGTGAAGCTCGCGTGTGCTTACGATCTCGCGATCGAAGCCACGCCGAGATTCGCGAGCTCGTCCGCGCGCTCGTTGCCGTGGTGCCCGGCGTGGCCCTTCACCCACAGCCATTCGATCTGGTGGCACGCGGCGAGTCGATCGAGCTCCTGCCACAACTCCGCATTCTTCACTGGCTTCTTGTCCGCTGTGCGCCAACCGTTTTTCTTCCACGAGTGAATCCACTTGCTGATACCGAGCTGCACGTACTGCGAATCGGTGTGCACGCGCACACGGCACGGCTTCTTCAGCGCTTCGAGCGCGCGGATGACCGCCATCAGCTCCATGCGATTGTTGGTGGTCGACGCTTCGCCGCCATATATTTCGCGGCTGCGCTCGCCGCTGCGGAGAAGCGCGCCCCAGCCGCCGACGCCGGGATTTCCTTTGCACGCGCCGTCCGTGTAAACGTCCACCACGTCCGTGGAGGACGGCGGCTGATCACTCGATGTGGAAAGCAATGCGGCCCGGGATTCGAATCACTGCTCACGTACGCGCGCTGCCAGCGCGTCTTCTTTGTCGCCGATTTTCTGGGGCGACGCCGCGAGCTGTTTTACCGGCCCCAGGCGATCGCTCCATTTCGGCATGATAAGCCGTACACCGCGTACGCGCTTGACCGCCTGGAGAAAATAGACGCCGCCCGCGATTGGCCACCACCGGTCTCCCGCGGCTTCCATGAACCGGAACCGCTCGAGCCACTTCTGCTGGCGCGAAGGCGGCGCGTAACACGCCATCTGCCCGCCGATCACTTCGAAACCGAGCAGTGCAAGCCAGTCTTTCACACGCATGAGTGTCATGAAGCGTCCGCGCCACGGAAAGTCGCCGCGACGGTGAAACCGGCGGCGGATGCCCCACAGGCTGAACGGATTGAATCCGGAGATCACGACGTGCGCTTCGGGCATCAACACGCGCGCGACTTCGCGCAGGATCTGGTGGGGGTGCTCGGCGAATTCGAGGACGTGCGGCAGGAGCACGAGGTCGGCGCTGTTCGTGGCGATCGGGAGATCCCTGAAATCCGCGCTGAGGTCTGCATCCCCGTGAGTCGCCACGCGGCAACGCAGCGGAATTCGGCTGGCGCGGAGCAATTCGAGCTCCGGCATGCCGAGCTGAAACGCGTTGTAGCCGAAAACATCGGCCACCGCGCGATCGTAATAGGCTTGCTCGCGCTCGAGGAGATACTGCCCAAGCGGGGTGTCCAGCCACTCGCCGACGCCGTTCGAGTTCGCCACCTGTAACATGTCCGCAGTTTAAAGGCTCGACTCGCCGGGCGCCAACGAACGCCCTCCGACCTGCTACCCGAGTACGTGCATGGTGGGTGTGGTGTGAAGGAAAGGAGGTGCCGGAGGGAAACCTTGGTTTCCCTCCAAGGTGTTTACCGCCGGCCTCGCCGTGCGAGGCTTCGATAGAATGCGATGGGTACGTTCATGGGATATGGCACATGAGTCGGTTCGAGGTGGTTCCGGTACGGGCGTTCAGCGACAACTACGTCTGGACGATCAGAGACGACAGCCAAGCAGTTGTGGTCGACCCAGGCGATGCGGCTCCAGTAATCGATTACCTCGATCGCGAGCGGCTCACGCTCGCTGCGATCCTGAACACGCACCATCACGCAGATCACGTCGGGGGCAATGCGGCGCTCCTCAGGCGCTGGGCGGTGCCGGTCTTCGGTCCGAACGACGCGCGAATACCCGACGTCACGCAGCGGCTTTCCGATGGCGACCGGATAACGCTTCCGCACTTCGGTGTGGAGTTCGAGGTCTTCGACATCCCCGGGCACACCCGCAGCCACATCGCGTTTCACGGCGGCGGAATGCTTTTTTGCGGTGACACGCTTTTCGCGGTCGGGTGCGGCAGGCTCTTCGAAGGGACGCCCGCCCAGATGCATCGGTCCCTCCAGCGGCTTGCCGAGCTGCCCGATTCGACCCGCGTCTACTGCGGACACGAGTACACACTGTCCAATATCCGCTTTGCCAGGGCCGCCGAGCCGAGCAACCAGGCGCTGCTCGAGCTCGAGAAACGCGCCGCTGCGCAGCGCGCTCAGGACCTGCCGACGCTTCCCAGCGATATCGGCCAGGAAAAAGCGACGAATCCGTTCCTCAGGGTCGATGAGCCTCAAGTCGTCGCATCCGCGAGCCGATACGTAGGTAAATCCTTGAGCGACCCCGTGAGTGTGCTCGCCGCGATCCGCGAGTGGAAAAACAACTTCTGAAGCCGCGGCAACCGCCTCAAGGCCGTAGTACCAAAGCTGACCGAGCCGACAACAGCGTGCATTGCAGCATGCTGTTGCCTGATTTTTAAGCAGTTTCTGCCTTGACGCAGGGAAAGCCCCCAGATACCATGCGGCCACTTTTTGTGCGGGGAAGAGAGCCAAGAATGCGCGCGAGAACCGCCCTTCCGCTTGTCCTTCTGTTCGCTTCCGGCTGTGCCCAGCTCCCCGAGGCGTCTCATATGAACATCGCGGCGGAGGAGCACCACCCCCCCGCCCCCATTGCGACCGCCGAAAAGCCGAAAGCAGCGACCCCAGCGGCGCCGGAATCGACCGGTCAGAGCGTTGCCGTCCCGGAGCCCGCCGCTTCCCAACCCGCAGCGACCGCAAGTCATTCCGGCGTGCCGATCCAGCCGCGCACAGGCCGATCGCGGATCGCGGGCAAGCCGCTGCTTCGTCCCGAATCGGCCACCGTGCAACCTGTCGCCGGAACGCCTGAGCCTGGCGTCGCGGGTGAGCCGGAAGCACCTTCGAACAGTCTCTGGCCGCGTATCACGCGAGGCTTCGCCATGGCGCGTTTCGAGAGCGATCTCGTCCGCGAATGGGAAAATTGGTACGCCACCCGTCCCGACTATGTCGCGCGGATGATCGAGCGCAGCAGCCACTTCCTCTTCCACATCGTGGAACAGGTCGAAAAGCGCGGCATGCCGATGGAAATCGCTCTGCTGCCTATGATCGAGAGCGCGTACAACCCGGTCGCGTATTCGCGGGCGCATGCGTCGGGTATCTGGCAGTTCATCCCGTCAACCGGGAAGAACTTCGGTCTGCGCCAGAACTGGTGGTACGACGGTCGCCGCGACGTGATCGCCGCGACGGACGCCGCGCTCGATTATCTGGAGAAGCTGTACCGAATGTTCGGTGACTGGCAACTCGCGCTTGCGTCGTACAACTGGGGTGAAGGCGCCGTGAGCCGCGCGATGGAGCGCAATCGCGCCAAGGGCCTGCCGACCGATTACGAGAATCTCACTGTGCCGGCGGAAACGCGCGGATATATTCCGAAACTCGTTGCGGTCAAGAACATCGTCCTGAATCCCGCGCGCTACGGGCTGCAGATCGCGGATATCCCGAACGAGGCTTACTTCGAAACGGTGAAGTTGAAGCGCCATATCGACGTGAAGCTCGCGGCAAAGTTCGCCGAAATGCCGCTCGATGAATTCAAGTTTCTGAATCCCGGCCACAGCAAACCCGTGATTCGCGCAGGCGAGTCCGAGCGCATCGTGCTGCCGAAGCACAGGGTGGAGACGTTCCTCGCGAACGTTCAGCAGCACGACAAACCGCTCGTCAGCTGGGAAGCGGTGACGCTGCGACGGGGCGAGAAAGCCGAGCGCCTTGCCGCACAGCGCGGTATGACGCTCGCCGAGCTGAAGCAGGTAAACGGATTACAGAGCCAGAAGAAGCTCGTCGTAGGTCAACCGCTGCTCGTGCCGCTCAAGGAGCCCGTCTCAGAACCGCAGCTTCCGGACCTTCCTGCCGCACCGGTCCCGCTGCAGAAAGCCGTGCAGGCCGCGAAGGCGGCGGCTCCCGCGAAGACGGTGCAGGCAAAGAACGCGGGTGGCAAGCCCGGCGTTCAGAAGGCTGCGCAGAAAGGCGCCGTCCATAAGCGTGCCACGCAGAAGGCAGCAGTCGAGAAAGGCCGCAAGGCGCCGGCGCAGCAGCTCCGGGCCGAAAACGGCAAACGCGTCAAAGTCGTCGCGGCAAAAGGGGCCCCGGCCAAGAAATCCGACCCAGCGCAACCGCGCGAAAAAGTCGCCGTCAAATAACGCGGTCGTTGCCCCCGTCGACCGGTACTTGCGCGCCGGTCGTTTTCGCGAACACGGGCCCGCACATCTCGGCTGCCATTTCCGCGACGTCGGCGCTGCGCACTTCCGTCCTCAGCACGTTCGACTTCCTGTACTCATCTACCGTCATGTGATAGTGCTGCGCTCGCGCAATCAGCACGTCTTCGGTCCACAGTCCCGTGTCGAACACCGCGTTGGGGTGGATCACGTTCACACGGATCCCATCGGTGCCCCACTCCAGCGCTGCGACTCGGGCAAGCTGCGTCAGCGCGGCTTTGGAAGCTGAATAAGCCGCAGCGCCCGGACCCGGCGCGGGCACGTTCTTGGAAGCGACCACCACGACGCGACCTCCCGCGGGCGCGAGCTTGAGCAGTGGCTGGCACTCGCGCATGAGCGTCAGGTTCGCGTCCAGGTTGACGCTATGGACACGGCGCCAGTCATCATCGCTCAGCGCTTCGATACGCTGTCCGCCGGGGAAGATGCCGGCGTTCAAAACCAGCATGTCGATCCCGCCGAAAGCTTGCACCCCCCGCTCGAGCGCGTCCACGACCGCTTCGGCCGACGCAATGTCGCAAGTAACGCCCAGGAAGTCCGCGCTGCGGGCGTTGTCGCGCTCAATTGCAGGATTCACGTCGAGACCCACCACAGCCGCGCCCCGCTTGCGGAACGCCGCTACGCATGCCTGCCCGATGCCCGAAGCAGCACCGGTAACCAGCACAACCTCGCCGCTGAACACCGGCGGCTTACCGGCTTTTCTGAGCTTCGCCTGCTCGAGGTCCCAGTATTCGACGTCGAAGATGTCTTTTTCGGGCAAGGCCTGGTACCCGCCAAGCGCTGTCGCGCGCTCGATCACCGTAATCGTGTGCGTATAGAGGTCATGCACGATGCGCGCGTCCTTCGCCGTGCGGCCGATCGTGACCAGCCCGAATTTCGCGTCGAGCCCCACGCGCGGTGCCGGATCGAGCATCGTTTTCCGCTCCCTGGCGCGCGAGGCATTCCGCTCGAAATAGCTGCGATAGCTTTCGGCATAAGCGCGCACATCCCTGCCGAGCAGCGGCACGCGTTTCGTGCGAATCACGTGGTCCGGAGTTGCCGGGCCTTGCAATGCGAGCTTCGCGACATCCGAACGCCCGGCGAACGCGCGGTACGGCGCGTCCGCATGCGTCGACATGATGAGCGGCATCCCGGCAACCGCGGAAATCTCGGCCCGCAGTTGCGCAAGCTCGCGCCTCGCGTGAAGCGTTTCTCGAGCGCCGTCGGCTGCTGCAGTTGCCGGGTGCTGCTCTTCGCCGGCCGGGCGAGCCCACGCTCGATGCGCCTTCAGAAATTCTTCAGCGCGGGCGACGAGCGCGATCATGCGCTCGTACGACTCTTTTGCCGTCGCGCCGAAAGAGAATACGCCGTGATTCATGAGCACCATGCCGATCGTGCCGGCGTGTGCTTCGGCCGCGAACTTGCGAGCGCAAAGCCGCGCGAGATCGAACCCCGGCATGACGTACGGAATGACCACGACGTCGCGGCCATAGATTTCCTGCACGTACCGTTCGCCATTCGCGGTGTTGGTGATCGCCAGCACGGCATCCGCGTGCGTATGGTCGACGTACTTGAAAGGGAGGATCGCGTGAAGGATCGTCTCGACCGAGGGGGCGGGAGCGCCGGTCCGAATCACCTGTGCGCCGAGCTCGTTCATCATTTGCGGATCGGAGAGCGCCTCGAGTTGCGCGAGCGCCCGCAGGGGCTCCAGCCGCACCGGCGCGAACCCCGGCTCCTCGATCGTCTCGAGATCCCAGCCGCTGCCTTTCACGTAAAGGATGTCGAGCTCTTCGCCCGTGACCAGGCGCTCCTTCACCTTGACGGACGTGTTACCGCCGCCATGCAGGACAAGCGTATGGTCGCGTCCGAGAAGCCGCGACGTGTAGACGCGCAGCGCGAGATCGGATTCGCACGCGGCCGCTTCGGCGTCGTTCCAGAGTGATTTCATCGAGGTTCCGAAGCTCCACATAAGTTCGAGCGAGGCGCACGAAAAGATCCTGCCCGCGGT
>DASRIK010000075.1:0-2661 GCA_035650035.1 Burkholderiales bacterium
ATACACAGCCCACTATTTCTACCTTCCCCCCTTGTGGGGGAAGGTGTCCGCGCGCTGCGCAGCAGCGCAGGCGGACGGAAGGGGGGTGAAGACTCCACTCGCTCGCAACACGCCCTGGACCCATCCCTCAGTCACCAACGCTATGCCGCCGCGCTTTGACGACATCGGCCACCGGCTGAAAGCCTTTCGCCTCGGCTCTGGCCTGTCGGCGGAAGAGATCGCGCAGCGCATCGGCATTTCGCGCACCGCGCTCTACCGTTTCGAAAAGGGCGAGGTCGTCAAGATCGACACGCTCGAAAAGCTCGCCGAGCTCCTGAACGTCTCGCTCCCCACGCTGCTTGGCGTCGGTGTCGAATACATCCCCTCCGCCGTCACTTATTTCGAGCGCATGCGCCAGATAGAGGAGACTGCCGAGCACATCGTCGTGCTCGCAGGGCCGGTCTCCTATCTGCTCGCCTCCGACGCCTTCAACACGACCCTCGCCGAGTTGCTCAAAGAAAGCATCCCCGAGGCCGCCCAAGATCGCTCACGCGCCGAGGCCGATGTCGATGAGATCATCGCCGTGCTCAAGAGCCGCAAGGACACCTATCGCCACCGCCAGCCCGCCATCGTCAATCTGATCGCCGCCTCCGAGATCACGCGCTTCCTCATCAACGGCCTCGTCGGCCGCCTCGACCTTCCCGACAAGGTGAAGCGCGAGCGCCGCGCCATTGCGCGCGCGGAGGTCGAGCATTTTGCGCGCATCATGGAGGACCCGCCGATCGGCGTGCAGATCGGCATCGTACCCGAGACGCTCCCGCATACGAGCTTTCAGATCTTCCGCCAGCCCGACCGCCAGATTCTTGCGCTTAGCCCCTTTCGTCTCGGCGAAGAACCCAACGTGCGCGTCGGCGTCGCGATGATCACGTCCGCGCCCGAAGCGCTTTCGCTGCATCAGAAACAGGCCGAAGGCATGTGGCAGCGCGCGCTCAAAGGTGCCAATGCGGCAACGTTCCTGCGCAACCTCGTCACCCGCCATCGCGAATAGCTTTTCCCTCGCCGCGCGTCGCCAGCGTGGCAAAACTCACAACTTCGCAGTGGCTCATCCCACCGACTGATCCACGCCATCAGATTCTGATCCGTGCGAGGGACTGTGCGAGCGGCCCCACGCAGCAATCCGATCCGGGGGGATGGCGATGCAGAACATATCAGCGAATTTCTTCGACTTCTCGTGGGAAAGCGTTACGGCGGCAGGGACGGTGTTTGCGGGACTCGCCACGGCGGCCCTGTGGAATCTGCACGAGTCCTGGCGCAAGTGGTCGCTCGCCAACCGGGCCGGTGTCGTGATCCTGCTCAGTCTGGCACTGGCCGGGTTGGCTGGGGGACTGATCACCTTATTTCCCCAGAGCCTTCAGCCGTACTATTGGCACTCCGCGATCCGCTGGGTTCTCATCCTCGTTTTGACCGTGCTGCCCGGGACGATCTTCTATTTGTTCATCGCGGCGCGCTCCACGAGTCTGTTGAATTCCTTCGTCGCAAATCTGGACCGGCTCGGTGTGTTGGGTTGGCGCGTCGCCGCCGGCTCGCGTGTGACCTATTTTTCTACCCGCCCGCCCCAGTCATCGAGCGACGACCGGGTTGAAACCAACCGCAGCCGCACTCGCCGCATCACGAGCTACTTCGAGCGATTCCAGGCGAGCTTTGGCGATCTCCCGCCAAAGTTCGTCGACAACATCATCAGCGGCGATGCGGAGGCTGTCGGCGCGCACCCCGGCGAGAGGGTCGTGCCAGGCTTGCTGAAAAGCTATTTTGTCCCGGTCTATGTCGCGACCGTGCTTTGCGCGCTCGGCTGGATGATGGTCCTGCCGCCGTTCGCGATCCTGCCGCCCGCCACCATGTGGGATGCTCTGAGGCCTGAGTTCTCGAATGTGACCGTCGCCTTCCTCGGCGCGTATCTGATCGCGATCCAGTTTCTCGTCTGGCGCTTCCTGCGGCGTGATCTCGGGCCGAACGCCTATGTCGCGTTCTACTACAAGATCATCGCGGCCTTCATCGGCGCCTGGATCATTCCGCTCGCCTTCGCAGTGGTGGACTCGGGGGCAACGCAGGAAGCGATTTGGCTGACCACGTTCGTGGTCGGTGGTTTCCCGTCCACGCTGTGGCAGGTGCTGACGGGCGCGTTCAAGAAGATTCCCGGCATCAGCATCACGTTGCCCAATCTTCAGAAAGTCCTGCCCGTCACCGAGCTGGACGGCCTGACCGTCTGGCACGAGGCCCGTCTCGAGGAAGAAGATGTCGATACCGCCCATGCCATGGCCACGGCGGATATCGTCGACCTGCTGATCAATACGCGCTTCCCGCCGCACCGGCTGATCGAATGGGTCGATCAGGCGATTCTGCTATCTCGCATCGCCGGGCCGACCCCTGACATCACGTCGCTTCGCCGCGACGGACTGCGGCGCTTCGGGATCGTGAATGCGACTGCGGTGTTCATGGCGCTGCGGGAAAAGCATATCCCGGATGACGCGACGATCGAGATCGACAAGGGTGTGTCGGTCAAGCTTATCACCTGGCTTAGCACGCTTTCTGACGCGATACGGACCAGCCCCAACATCGCCTTTGTCCAGGTCTGGAAGAACATCGAGGAGAGCGCCCATCCTGCGATTCGACTGGCTGCGTAGC
>DASRIK010000076.1:0-5764 GCA_035650035.1 Burkholderiales bacterium
CCGAGGTTGTTCTCGGAGCCGCAGACCTGGCAGGTCTTCTGCGGCGGATACTGGAGCTTGTTACAGCTCGTGCAGTGCTGCAGCACGAGCCGCCGCTCGTTCACCGCGTTCCAGAACGGTTTACTGACCTCGTCGGGAACAGGGATCAGTTTCGGCATGCGTCTGCATCCACGGCGCTCACTACGCGCGCCTCAGACGCGCGGATCACGCGCTCGTACATTGTGGACTCCTCCCAGAGCTGGACTGCCGTCCGCGAACGGTCAGCATAAACCGATTCCTGTGTTCGTGTGCAGGGCCGAACCCGCCGAGCTCCTCGACCGAGCCCGCTCTTCTGTAATATCAGCGATCTGTATCCTCATGCCTTGATTGTCCGAGGCTAATGGACCTGACAGCGCGCGGCGGTACTGCAACGCGCCGCCCGGGCCTATCTGATGGGGTAGCGCTGAATGTCGCATGTGCAGTGCCATTTCTGCTGGAGAAGCAATCCTGCCGACGCAATGTTCTGCAGCGCTTGCGGAGGACAGCTCAGCCTCGCGCCATGTCCGAACTGCGAGGCGGTGAACGACGTGACCGCGTCGGTGTGCCACGCCTGCAAAGCCGAGCTTGTGGAACCCGGTGTTGAGCGTGCATCCGGCGGCAGCGAGGACGCCGGAACTGCCCGTGACCGTGGCGGAATCGACACACGTCCCGACCGAAACGTCACCCATGCCGCGGCCGACGGCGCACTCGTTGGAAGCAGCCGCGAGACTGGCGTAGGCACCCACGATGCTGCGGCAAGCCTCGAGCTGCAGCTGGAGCGTGCGAAAACCGCCGTGGAGCGGTACGACGCCGTCCCGTCCGGAACCGCCGTGGTGGCGTTGCAGGGAGCGCCTCGGATACGCAGGCGTAACGCAACGCGCTTCATCCCGCGTCCGATTGCTGCAGCAGCCGGTGCCGGCGTCCTCGTCGCGATCGGCGTGCTCCTCTATGCTTCGTCGCGCAGCCCTGTTCATCCCACCTCGCCTGTTGGCAGCGCTGTGCCCGCTGAATCGCCCACCCCGACCGAGTCTGCCGCTCCCGCAGAACGTGCCGGCAGCAGCGCCCCAGGCGGCGCGGCCGCGACGGTGAGCAACAATCCGGCAGCATGCACCGATGGCGTCCTAGCGCTAGGTCTCTGTCCATCCGAACCGGGACAAGCGCAGTCAACCACACGGATCAGATCGTCGCCCGATGTCGCACAGCGATCGGCGAAGGACGACGCGACCCGTGAGTGTAACCACGCGGCCGCTGCTCTCGGACTGTGTGCACAGACGATAACAACCAAGGGAAAGAACTAGCATGCTCACACAACGCATCGCTGCGCTCGTCGCCTCGCTACTTTCATTCGCACTTGCCTGTGGAACTGCAGCGGCAGTCGAATACAAGATCGTCACGGCTGATGCGAAGGGCACGTATTACGCAATCGGCCAGGACCTCGCAAAGTATGTCGCGCCCGACGCGGATATCGAGCTGGAGGTCCTGCCGACGGATGGTTCCGCTGCCAATATCAAACACCTGCGTTACGACCCGGGAGTCAAACTCGCCATCGTGCAGGCCGACGTGTATCAAGCGTTTATCGATCGGGCGAAGGCAGGCAACCGCGACGCGGCTGCGATGATCGGCGCTTTGCGCGTGATCCTGCCGCTTTACAACACGGAGATTCATTTCATCGCGCGGGCAGACTCGCCCATGAACTACCTTCACGACATCAGGGACGCGAAGATCAACGGAGGCCTCGTCGGCAGCGGTGCGGCGTTCATCACGCACACGCTCTACAGGATGATGTTCGGGAGAACTATTCCGGAAGGGAACGCCAGCTTCCACTCGAACGCCGACGCGCTCGTGAAATTGATTTCCGATAAAAGCGTCGATGTCGTCGTCGTGGCCGCAGGCCAGCCGGCGCCGCTCATCACGAACATGCGCCCCGAAGCACAGAAGTTCATCAAGCTCCTCAAGTTCGATCCTTCGCATGCCTCGGCGAAGCTTCCGCTGACGATCTATACGCAGTCAGTAGTGAAGGCAGAAAGCTATCCGAACTTGCTGAAGGAAAGCTTTACGACTGTCGCAGTCGGGGCCTATCTGGTGACGTACAACTTCGCGAACCCCGAGACTGCCAAGCCCCTCGCGCGTTTCGCGCGTGCGTTGTGCAGCAATTTCCCCACGTTGCAGGCCAAGGGGCATCCGAAATGGCGCGAGGTGAGCCTCTCGTTGCCCAGGCTGCCTGCCGGTTGGACGTACTACTCGCCGGCCGCGAAACAGATCAGCGCCTGCGGCGCCCCTGCGAAACCGCGACCGCGAGCGAAAACCTGCTCTGCCGAGGAGCGCATCCTCGGTTTGTGTGATTGAAGGCATTACGTTGCGGCGTCGGACGAAGTCCGCGCTAGTACAGGCCTCATCACGCTCGCATGTTCGCGCACCGCGCGTGCACCCGCACGATTCGTGTGAAAAACGAGGTTAGCGTGCTATCCGATAGATTTTCGCGGCCGTGTCGTGAAACATCGCCGCACGTTCGCTGGCCGAATAGCCTTTCGAGAAACGTTTGAACGCGTTCCACATCACGTTGTAGGAAAACGAAACCTTGTCCACCGGAAAGTTGCTCTCGAACATACAGCGCCCGGGTGTGAACTGTTCGATGCAGTGGGCGAGGAATGGGCGCATGGCGGTTGCCAGCTCTTCCGATCCGATCGGCTTCTCGCGCGTGTGCCAGTCGAAACCGCAGCGAACCATCCCCAGGCCGCCGAGCTTTACCACGACGTTCGGGCACGCCGCGACGGCAGCGATCCCCTTGCGCCAGTTGTCCATGACCTCGTTTCGATTGGCATAGGGTCCGGTCCCCAGCAGCCCGCCCACATGGTTCAACACGATGGTGAGCTCGGGGACGGCTTTGGCGAAAGCAGCCAGTTCGGGGAGTTGCGGGTGGTATAGCCATCCTTCCAGTGTGAAGCCCATGCGCGCCAGCACCCGCGCGCCGGCCCGAAACTGATCGCTGGCGAGTTGACCCTGTGCTTTGTGCGCGGCGGTGTTCTCGACCTCCGGATGCGGGTCCCAGGTCACTGAATGCCGGATACCGCGAAAGCGATTGGGACTCGCCGCCTGCAACGCTTCAAGCACCGGTTCGACCCGCTGACCGAGGTTCAGATTCGCGTGCCCGATAATGGCCGCGGCGGCGCGGGCCGGGCCATATAAACCGCTGGCACTTGCGGCCGCCTGACCCTGGACAAATTCAACTTCGCCTACCGGACGCATTTCTTCCGGGCCGTCCTTGCGGTACATCGAGCGGCACTCGATGAAGACCGTGGAGCGCACGTTGTGACCGGTTTCGATGTCCGCCACCAATTCGTCCAGCAGGTAACGTTGATAGGGAATGCGCACCAGGCGACGATCCCAGAAGTGATGATGGGGATCGCAAATGGGCAACTCGGGTTCCAGCGGTGTTTCGGAGGTCAGAGCGAGCCAGTCATTGCTTCCGAACGGCATAACGATTCCTCCCTGATGGCATGTGGCGGTTCGTTGAGGTTATTCAGCTCCCGCTATGCGGTCAACGCGGAGCCTTGCGTGCACAAATCAAAGCAGCAGTAATATGGCGACGCGAGTGATCCGTTCAGCGAACATTCGGGGTGACTGAGCCCGTGTTCAAAGTGCGTCAGAAGCCTTGGGGAGAAGGAACATGAGCTCCGGCAATCGAACTGTGATGGTCACCGGCGCTGCCGGCAATCTCGGCAAAGCAGTCGCCAACGCCTTCGCCGAGCTTGGCGAAAACCTGGTGCTCGTCGATCTCAAACGCGAGGCCCTGGAGGAGGCGTTCGGATCGGAGAGCAACCGGCGATCGTTCGCGCCCGCGAACCTTCTCGGCATGACCGAGGCAACAGGCGTTGCACAAGCTGCACTCGCGCGCTTCGGGCGCATCGATGTGCTGTGCAACATCGCCGGCGGCTTCCGCATGGGGGAAAGCGTGCACGAAACCTCGGACGAAAACTGGAACTTCCTCTTCGACATCAACACGCGGACGCTGCTTCACGCGGTGCGCGCAGTGGTGCCGCACATGCTGTCGGCGGGCGGCGGAAAGATCGTGAACATCGGCGCTTTCGCCGCGCAGAAGGGGATGGCGGGGATGGGCGCTTACACGGCGGCGAAGGCCACCGTGATCCGCATGACGGAGGCAATGGCCGGGGAACTGCGCGAAAAGAACATCAACGTGAATTGCGTGTTGCCGACCATCATCGATACGCCCGAGAACCGCGCGGCCATGCCCAAGGCGGACCCCGCGAAGTGGGTCGCGCCAACGGACCTGGCAAACGTGATCGTGTTCCTCGCCTCGGACGCTGCACGCGCCGTTCACGGCGCTGCGGTGCCGGTCACCGCGCTCAGTTGATAAGGGTATCCAAAGTATTCAAGCCCACGCGTCCTACTCCACCGGAATCTTCGCCTTCTTAACGAGCTCCGCCCAGCGCGCGATGTCGCGCGCGATACGGTCGCGAAACTCGGCCGGAGTCGACGGACGCGCATCGAGTCCGGCCGCGAACAGGCGCTCTTTCATGTCCGCCGTGGAAAGCAGTTGCGTGAGATCGCGATTGAGTCGCGCGATGATTGCGGGCGGCGTTGCGGCAGGCGCAAGTACACCGTACCACGCGTCCACTTCATAACCGGGAACACCCGCTTCCGCGATGGTCGGCACCTCCGGCAGCGCGGAGCTGCGGCGCGCCGTGGTCACGCCGAGCGCGCGCAGCTTGCCGGCTTTCACGTGCGGGGTTCCCGAAGACACGCCGGAGAAAAAAGCCGAGACGTGTCCGCCCATCACGTCGGTCAACGCCGGCCCTCCGCCCTTGTAGTTCACCCCGACCATGTCGATGCCCGAGAGCACCTTGAAAAGCTCGCCGGCTACGTGCGTCGCATTGCCATGACCGGTAAATGCGTAATTCAACTGACCGGGACGCGCCTTCGCGAGGGCGACGAACTCGTTCACGGTCCTGGCTGGCAGCGACGGCCCGACCACCAGCATGTATGCGCTGTTGCCGATGAGGCCAATCGCCGCGAAGTCCTTCAGGCTATCGTAGGGCAGCTTGCGCGTAACCGAAGGCGTGATCGCATGTCCGGCGGGAACGACGAGTATGGTGTGGCCGTCGGGCGCCGCCCGCGCGGTGAGCTCCGTACCGATGATCGCATTGGCGCCGCCGCGGTTGTCGACGACCACCTGCTGGCCGAAGCGCGCCGGCAGCCCGGAAGCGACGATGCGTGCAATCGTATCGACGGCCCCGCCGGGCGGGAACGGCACGATCATCCGCACCGGTCTTTGAGGCGCCCACTCGGCTGCCTGCGCGGCGGTGGCGGCGATCGCGAAGAGCACTGCGCAGGCGAATCGCAAGCGTCCCGAGCTCCGGTTACGGCTCGAGCGGCATCACAACAGCCCTTCCTCGATCGCCTTGATCTGCAGCGCCACGTAACGCGAGTAGGTGCGGCAGTTCGCAAAGCTGCCGCCCACGAACCACAGGCTCTCCTGCGGCGTGCGCTTCCACATGTTGTTCATCTCGCCGTCGGGGCCGAAACCCCAGACGCGGCCCACCTTCTTCGCGACGTCATCGCCGAGGATTTTCGCGACGAGAACTTCCTGAGTCACGAATCCCGTCGCGAGCACGATGAGGTCGGCGGGCTTCACCGATCCGTCCTCGAGCAGTGCACCGTCGGCGACGAATCGCTCGATTTGATCGAACTGAAGCAGGCCGACTTCGCCGTCGATAATCAGCTGCGC
>DASRIK010000077.1:0-5274 GCA_035650035.1 Burkholderiales bacterium
TCGATCTCGAGCTGCTTACGCGCACCTTCGATTTCGGCACTATCACCGGGCGCATCGATGCACGGGTGAAGGGGCTCGAGCTCGTCGGCTGGGATCCCGTGAAGTTCGACGGGCGTCTCGAAAGCAGTCCGGGCGACTATCCACGCAAGATCAGCCAGCGGGCGGTGCAGAACATCACCGCGCTGGCCGGCGCCGGTGCGGCGGCTGCGATCCAGCGCAGCCTCCTTCGTTTCTTCGAGCAGTTCGGCTATCAGCGGCTCGGTCTTTCGTGCAAGCTGCAAAATGGCGTGTGCGAAATGGACGGCATTGAACGTGCACCGCAGGGCTACGTGATCGTTAAAGGTGGTGGAATTCCTGCGATTTCCGTCATCGGCTACAATCGCGCCGTCGACTGGCGCGAGCTGGTCGAGCGCCTGAAACGCATCACGCAGGAAAACGTCAAACCCATCGTCAAATAGGAGAATCCAGCCAATGCACGACCGCGGTTTGTCGCTCGTTACTGCGTTTTTGATGACTGTCGTCGCCGGCGCCTGCGTGACGATCAACATCTATTTCCCGGCCGCGGCAGCGGAGCGCGCCGCGGACCGCATCATCGATGAGGTCTACCAGCTGAAGCCCGACGCTGCCAAGCCGAAAGCCGGCGCCACGGCGCCGAAATAGAGGACGACGAACATGGCTCATCGGATATGGCGGTACTTGATTGTGCTCGCGCTCCTCACGGCTTTCGGCGCACATGCGGCGCAGGAAGCGAATCTCACGATCGACACGCCTGCGGTCGCCGCGCTGCGCAAGGGCCTGCGAGAGAATTTCCAGCAGCTGCGGCCTCTTTTCGAAAGCGGCGCGGTAGGTCTCACGCGCGACGGGAATATCGCGCTTCGCGACGCGTCCGCGATTCCCCTCGCGCAGCGGGCGCAGGTCAATGCGCTGATCGCTCAATCGAACCAGGACCGCGCGGCGCTCTACCGCGAGATCGCCATCGCGAACGGGCGGCCGGAGTGGGAAAACGAAATCCGCTCCACTTTCGCGCAGCGCTGGATCGAAAGGGCGCGGCCGGGTTGGTACTACCAGGACACGAGCGGTACCTGGGTGAAAAAGTAGGCCGTGACGCCCATTCTCGTTTTCGACATCGAGACCGTGCCGGACGTGAGCGGCTTGAGGAAGCTGCACGCGGTCGATCCCGTCGTTCCCGACTCCGACGTTGCGGCGATGGCGTTTCAGCTGAGGCGGCAGGCGGTCGGCCACGATTTCCTGCCGCTCCATCTGCATCGCGTGATCGCGATCTCGTGCGCATTGAGCGATCGCGAAAGCTTCCGGGTGTGGTCGATCGGCGCGGCGGGTGAGAGCGAAGGCGACGTCATCCAGCGCTTCTTCGACGGCATCGAGAAGTACACCCCGCAGCTCGTTTCGTGGAACGGCGCCGGTTTCGACCTGCCGGTGCTGCACTACCGCGGTCTCATTCATGGTGTCCGCGCGCCGCGGTACTGGGACACGGGCGAGGAGGATCGCGACTTTCGCTACAACAATTACATCAGCCGGTATCACATGCGCCATTGCGACGTGATGGACCTGCTGTCCCTCTATCAGAGCAGGGCGGTCGCGCCGCTCGACGAGATCGCACAGCTCCTCGGCCTGCCAGGCAAGCTCGGGATGGACGGCTCGCAGGTGTGGAGCGAGTACCAGGCAGGCAACCTTGCGCACATCCGGAACTACTGCGAGACCGACGTCGTCAATACGTATCTTGTTTTTCTGCGCTTCCAGGCCATGCGCGGTTCGCTTACAGCGGAGCAGTACGACGCACAGTGCGAGCTCGTGCGCGCGACGCTCGCTCGTTCGCCCGAGCCGCATTGGCAGCAGTTCCTGAGCCACTGGCCGCGCACCTGAAGCACTCACGCGCCGGTTGGCAGTCGCGCCGCGCTCTTTTCTGTCCATGAAAATACCCGACGTTCCGTCCGCGCCCCTCCTGATCGAGTCGCTCGACCAGGAAGGGCGGGGCATCGCACGCCGCGACGGCAAAGCGATCTTCGTGGAAGGTGCGCTGCCGGGCGAGCGCGTCACTGCATCGATCCACCGCAAGAAACCGACGTTCGAGGTCGGCCGTGTCGCGACCGTGCTCGCCGAAGCGGCGAGCCGCACCGTGCCTCGCTGTGCGCATTTCGGCGTCTGTGGCGGCTGTGCCTTGCAGCACGTCGATCTCGCAACCCAGGTCGCGGTCAAGCAGCGCGTGCTCGAAGACGCGCTGTGGCACATCGGCAAGGTAAAGCCGGAGGAGATGCTTTCGCCGATACATGGGCCGGCGTGGCATTACAGGCATCGCGCGCGTTTTACCGTGCGCTACGTGCCGAAGAAAGGCGGTGCGCTCGTCGGTTTTCACGAGAAGCGAAGCAGCTTCGTCGCCGATATGCGAGGCTGCGAGGTCGTGCCCGAGCGGATCTCGGAGCTGCTCCTGCCGTTGCGCGAGCTCGTGGGTGGCCTCTCCATCCGCCAGAAGCTCCCGCAGATCGAGCTTGCCATCGGCGAAAGCGCAGACGTGCTCGTGCTTCGCGTGCTCGAGCCGCCCTCGACAACAGACGAAGCCGTGCTGCGCGCGTTTGCCGACGATCATCAGCTGCACCTCTACCTCCAGAGTGGCGGGCCCGACACGGCAGCGCCTTTCCATCCGCCAGGCGGTGCGGACCTCTGTTATTCCCTGCCCGAATTCGACGTCCGCGTTTACTTCAAGCCGACCGATTTCACTCAGGTGAACCACGCGGTGAACCGTGTCCTCGTGCGCCGGGCGCTGCGGCTGCTTGCACCGCAAGCCGGCGAGCGCGTCGCGGATTTTTTCTGTGGGCTGGGTAATTTTGCGCTGCCGATCGCGCGTTCAGGCGCCGACGTGGTGGGTATCGAAGGAAGCGAAGCGCTGCTCGAACGCGCGCGAATCAACGCCGTGCGCAACGGGCTCGATGCGCGGATGCACTTCAAAGCAATGGATATCTTCAAGATCGACGCGGAGCACCTTGCCCGATTGGGCCGTTTCGATCGCATGTTGATCGATCCGCCCCGCGACGGAGCCGTCGAGCTCGTGAAGGCGATCGGAGACGACGCGCCTCAGCGGATCGTGTATGTGTCGTGCAGTCCGGGGACCCTCGCGCGAGACGCGGGCGTGCTCGTGCACACGAAGGGCTACCGCCTGGATGCGGCGTCCGTCGTAAACATGTTTCCGCACACGGCGCATGTCGAGTCCATGGCGCTCTTCACCAAATAAAAAAAGCGCCCCGCAGGGCGCTTTTTCGCAGGCGTTGCGGGGCCCGGTCAGTCGCGCTCGCCGGCCAGCGCCATCAGCAGGTGCAGCAGATTGGCGAAGATGTTGAAGAGGCTCATGTAGACGCCGGTCGTCGCCATGATGTAGTTGGTCTCGCCTCCATGCACGATCCGGCTCACGTCGTGCAGCAGGAACAGCGAGAAGACCACGATCACGAGCGCCGAAATCGTGAGGGCCAGCGCGGGGATTTGCAGGAACATGTTCGCAATCAGGGCGATCAGCAGCACGATCATGCCCACGAACAAGAACTTGCCCATGAACGAGAAGTCCCGCTTCGACGTGGTCGCGATGCCGGCCATGATAAAGAAAATCGCGCCGGTTCCTGCTGCCGCAAAGCCCACGAGCTGCGGGCCGTTCCTGAGCGAAAGCGCAACGGTGAGCAGCGGGCCCAGCCACCAGCCCAGGATGAAGGTCATCAGCAGCAGCAGGGCGACGCCCAGGCCGCTGTTGCGGTTCGCGGCAATTGCAAATTGCAGGCCGATGACGCCGGCGAGCATGACGAACGTGCTGATGATCGGATGCTGCATGATGATCCCGCCGGTCGCCATCCCGATCATCGCGCCGATGACCGTCGGCACCATCGTGACGGCGAGTAGCAGATAAGTGTTGCGCAGGACCCGCTGCTGCTGCAGGCCGAGCTCGCCCGCGATCGGGTAAGTCGTCCGGGGTTGCAGTTCAGGTTGCATGATCGGGCTCCTCAAGGTTATGGCACGAGTGACGCGTAAGACTAGCGAAATGCCTCTAAAGTTTCAACGCGCTAGCGCGAGAGCAGAAAGATACTCGGTTCCGACCTTCTCGGGATACCGCTGGCTCCGTGGGGGGTACAAAAAGAGCCGCCCAGAGGGCGGCTGAAATGGGAGAAACTCGTGGCAAGGAAACTCTACGCAAGCTTAACGAGCCGGTCGTCGCATAAATTCCCGAAACCTGAAAACCGTGCCGGAGGCGGTATCCGTTCGGCCCGTGTCCGTGGTGGTCCAAGTATGTCCGATAAGACCCTGCCACTCAACAATAATTCCCAAAAAATAGGTCTGTACAAATCCAAAAGTGTCCGGTACCATCCAGCTAGAATTTATGGGTAAGGGGATGGGTTAAAAAAATGGCACGACGAGTCAACATTCTAACCGCGAAGTTCATCGCGAGTGCGCCCGATGGCCTGCACGCAGACGGCGGCAACCTGTATCTGCAAGTGCGGGACGGCTCGAAGAGTTGGATCTTCCGCTACTTCATCAAGGGCCGGACGTTCTCTAAGACGAGCGGCAAGCCTATGTCGCAGGACATTGGCCTGGGACCGTTGCACACCGTATCACTTGCTGACGCACGACAGAAGGCAACCGAGTATCGAAAGCTTCTGCTGGAGGGTATTGATCCGCTCGAAGCACGGCAGCAGCGCCGCATGCAGCAAGCGCTACAGTCCGCGAAGCTCATCACGTTCAGGAAATGCGCCGAGGATTACATCGAGCAAAACAAAGCCGCATGGAAGAACCAAAAGCATACGGGGCAGTGGACGAGCACGCTTGCGACTTACGTATATCCCGAGCTCGGATATCTTCCTGTGCAGGCAATTGATACCGCGCTCGTTCTCCGAGTCCTGACCCCAATATGGACCGCGAAGCACGGGACGGCAACGCGTGTGCGGGCTCGTATCGAGGCAATACTAGATGCCGCCGAAGCTCTCGGCTATCGGACCGGCAAGAATCCGGCACGCTGGAACGGCAATCTTGATGCCGTCCTGCCGAGGATCGAAAAGCGAAAGCGCGTTAAGCACCATTCAGCCCTGCCATTCCGCGAAGTGGCCGAGTTCCTGTCGAAAGTGCGCACACAGCAATGTGTGGCGGCACGCGCGCTTGAGTTTGCCATCCTCACGGCGGCACGCACGAACGAAGTGCTTAACGCACGCCGCCAAGAGTTCTGAGCGCGAGCACTGGGCTTCGCCCGCTATTCCGGACACTTTTGATAGATGCGATGATGCTATT
>DASRIK010000078.1:0-2758 GCA_035650035.1 Burkholderiales bacterium
CTTGACGACATCCATTCCGACGCCCCGTCCGGAAACGCTGGAAGCCTGATCCTTCGTTGAAAACCCGGGCAGAAACACGAGATGCAGGCTCTGGGTCGTGTCCAGGCGGTTCGCAGCATCCGCATCGATCAGGCCTTTCTCGAACGCCTTGCGACGCAAAGTTTCAGGGTTGATGCCCCGGCCGTCATCACGGATCTCGATGAGGACGTGATCGCCTTCCTGCCTCGCCATGAGCCGCACCACGCTGCGTTCGGGCTTCCCCGCCGCGACACGGTCCTGCGGCATCTCTACGCCATGGTCCACTGCGTTACGCACGAGGTGGATCAGCGGATCGGCGAGATCGTCGATCATCGCGCGATCGAGCTCGGTTTCCTCTCCTTCGAGGACCAGTTCCACGTCCTTGCCGAGCCCGCGCGCGAGGTCGCGAGCCATGCGCGGATATTTCTGAAACAGTCGTCCGATCGGCTGCATGCGCGTTTTCATGACCGCGCGCTGCAGATCGGCGACGACGAGGTCCAGCTGATTCACTGCCTCATCGAGACTGCGAAGCACGTCGGCATCGGTGCGGCCGCCCACGATGTCGCGACGCAGGCAGCTCAGGCGGTTCTTTGCGAGCCCGAGCTCGCCCGAGAGCGTGAGGACCTGGTCGAGCCGCGTCGTGTCGATCCGTATCGTGGAATCACGCGGGACCGCGACTTTGTCGGCTGCGCGGCGCCCCTGTGGTGCCTCGTCGGGAGTGGGATCGTCGCTCGCGCGGCGGCCTTGCGGGCGTGCCGGGTCTCGCGCCGGCGCTTGCGGTGGCGCCTGCGTAATGGCGTTGTAGAAAGCTTCCCAGTCCGGCTCGGCTGCCTTGCCGCCACTATTAGTCGGTTGAGCCGCTTGCGCGGGCTGTGGTTCGGGCTTCGCGGCGGTCGGCGCTTTGGCGGGAGGTTCTGCTGACGCTTTCGCGGCTGGTTCTTTAGGTTTCTCCGATTTCGCAGCGGCGTGGGCGTCGCCGCTCAGGATGGCTCGCAGCGACGCGAGCAGTGCGGCATCGCCGGCTTGCGGTTGCCCGCCCCGCGCGAGGTCGTCGAACATGACGCGCACAGCCGCGGTGGCGGCGAGTATCGCATCCATGATGTTTGCGTTCAGTACGAGCTCGTTCCGGCGGAGGAGGTCGAAGATGTTCTCGGTCAGATGGCACAAGTCGACCATCGGAGTAAGGTTCAGAAACCCGGCACCCCCCTTGATCGTGTGGAAGCCACGGAAAATATCGTTCAGCAGCCCGCCGTCTTTCGGACGCTTCTCGAGATCCACGAGCTTGTTATCGACGTCCGACAGAAGCTCGCCGGCTTCGGTCAGAAAATCCTGCAGCATCTCATCCACGACTGTGTCCCCGCGGCTCGATATATGTAACGCTAGAAACCGAGGCTCTCGAGCAGCTCGTCGACCTGCGCCTGGTTCGTGACCACGTCCGGCACGCCGCTCCCGCCCACGGCCGGTCCGTTCAGCAGCCCGAGGGAGTCGGTGCGGCGGATCGGAGCGGGCGAGTTTTCCACGAGTAGCGTGAGCAGCTGCGTCTCCAGGTGGTTCGCGAGATCGGTGATGCGTTTCAGCACCTGTCCCGTGAGGTCCTGGAATTCCTGTGCCATGACGATCTCGCGCAGCTGCTCGCGCGTGGTGTCCGTGCGCTCGGGGACCGTGCGGAGGTAGTCGCGCGTAGCCTGTGCGATCGCCTTGAACTGTTCTACATCGCCTTCGCCGCGCAGTATGCTGTCCCAGCGCTCTGCGAGTGACGTCGCCTCGGCGGCGAGCGCTTGCTGAACGGGCGTGGCAATGTCGACCGCGTTGAGCGACCGGCTTGCCGCCTGTTCCGTCAACGCGACCACGTACGCGAGACGCTGACGCGCGTCCGGCAGTGTGGCCGCGGCGCATTCCTGGATCTTGTGGTCGTATCCGAGCTCCGCGAGCGTATCGTGGAGCTGACGCGTGAGGTGGCCTACGGAGGCGATCACGCTCTGCGCGGCGGGGCAGGCAGCGCTGTCGTGAGTCTGCGGCGATGAATCTCTATCTGCCGGTGCCGGGTGCGACGCGGGCGCTTGGGCTGTCTCACGCGGGGCAAGAGCAATGCTGTCGAACAGTTCTTCGAGCTCTGCGCTATCCGCGGAGGGGTTCACGTCTGCAGTCATTTTCAGGCCGCTTTCTTCTCGAGGTTCTTGAATATTTTCGTGAGCTTTTCGTCCAGCGTCGCGGCCGTGAAAGGCTTGACGATGTAACCGTTAGCTCCCGCCTGCGCCGCTTCGATGATGTTCTCTTTGCGCGCTTCGGCCGTGATCATGAGCACCGGCAGGTTCTTGAGCGTCTCGTCGGCACGGATGTTCTTCAGCAGCTCGAGGCCCGTCATGTTCGGCATGTTCCAGTCCGACACGACGAAATCGAATTTGGTGCTCCTCAGCATGTTCAGCGCAACGACTCCATCCTCGGCCTCTTCGGCATTCGTATAGCCGAGCTCCTTCAGGAGGTTTCGGACGATGCGTCGCATCGTCGAAAAGTCGTCTACCACCAGGAATTTCATCGCGGGGTCGCTCATGGTGTTATCTCCGGGGATTGAGCTGCGGGCTGGGCCCCGCCTTGGCCGATTAGCGGCCGCAGCGTGTCGGCGAGCACGCGCGCGTCGAACTTCGCAACGTAGGCGTCCACGCCTACCTGCTTGCCCATCGACCGATTCGCCGCCGACGAGAGTGAAGAGTGCATGACTACCGGTATTCCGTTGAAGCGC
>DASRIK010000079.1:0-6184 GCA_035650035.1 Burkholderiales bacterium
CGCCGCAGCGATGCCGCTTTACGTCAAAGGACATTCCTACGGAGAGTACGTCTTCGACTGGAGCTGGGCCGACGCCTACCATCGACACGGCCTCGAGTACTACCCGAAGCTTCTCTGCGCAATCCCCTTCACGCCGGTGACTGGCCGCCGTCTGCTTGGTCACAGCGCATCCCACCGCAAGCGTCTCGCCGATGGCGCCCTGACACTCGCGCAGGAGTTGGAAGTCTCGTCTTTGCATTGTCTTTTCCCCGAGGTCGAGGATGCGGAAATCCTGGAGACCGCCGGCATGATGGTTCGCCACGGCATCCAGTTTCACTGGGTGAACGCGGGCTACGCGAGCTTCGATGATTTCCTGGCGGGAATGAATCACGACAAACGAAAGAAGATTCGCCAGGAGCGTCGGAAAGTACGGGAGGCGGGCATCACGTTCGAGTGGCGCGAAGGCACGGGGATCGAGGATCGAGACTGGGCGTTTTTCTACAAGTGTTATGCGCGCACCTATCGCGAGCACTATTCCACGCCCTATCTGAACCTGGATTTTTTCCGTTCGATCGGCCGAACGATGCCCGAGAACCTGCTGCTGGTGATCGCTTTTCGCGGAGGACGTCCGATCGCCGCTTCGTTCAATGTACATAACGGCACGCGCCTGTACGGGCGGTACTGGGGCGCCGTCGAGCACCATCCTGTCCTGCATTTCGAGACGTGCTACTACCAGGTCATCGAGTTTTGCATCGCACGCGGCATTCAGCTCTTCGAAGGCGGCGCGCAGGGCGAGCGCACGAAGCTCGCGCGCGGGCTCCTGCCGGTCGAGACGCGATCGGCGCACTGGATCGCGCGTCGTGAGTTCGCCGCTGCGATCGAGAGTTTCCTCCAGCGCGAGACACACGGCATCGCGCACCATCTCGATGAGCTCAAGGAACGGCAGCCGTTCAAGACTGCGACGGGTGACGGGTAACGACCTATCGCCGGAAGCGCGAGAAGAAACGCCAGATCTCCGTATTCGCGTCGATCACCGATGTGCCGGTCCCGAGTAGCTCCGGGTTGTAGTCACGAATGCCGCCCGGCCAGACATGACCTGCGCCGCCGAGCTGAATGAGCACCACTTCCACGCTCTGGCGGCACGGACGATAGACACGACGGATCGCGCTGTGCGTTTCGTCCGGCGTACCGCGCTCGGCGGCGATGGTCTCGACTGCCGCCGGCTTCAACGGGCAGCCATCGAAGTCGAGCCACCGCCTCAACATATCTTCCACCGGCGCGTGGAACATGCGCGTGTCTGCGACCGTCGCGGGCGCGGCGAACCCGCCGTCGTACCGCGCGATATGGTCGTGCGTACTGTGGATGTGCAGAACGGGAACAGGACGGGACGGTGCGAACCGCTGCAACGACATCGTCCCCGCCACGCCCGCGACGGCTGCAATGCGGTGCGCAGCCTCGGCCGCCAGCCGGTAAGCCATCATCGCGCCGTTGGATAGCCCCGTTGCATATACACGGCTCTTGTCGACTGCCACGCGCGCGGCGACGTCGTCGAGCACGTTCAATGCAAAGCCGACGTCGTCGACCTGCAACAGCGCGGCCGGCCCGCAACAGTTGCCCGCATTCCACGTGAGGAAGCGTCCTCCGATGCCGCTGCTGCCGTTCGGATAAACGACGATATAGCCGTCGCGATCGGCGCTGCGATCCATCCGCGTATACGTGCGCATCACTTCCGCGTTCGAGCCGCCGCCATGAAAGCTCAGGACGAGCGGCAAAGGTCTGCCGTCGCTCGCCTGCGGAGGCACGTGCACGAGATAGCTACGTCGGAAGCCCTGGTGCGTCATGGAGAATTCGTAATCGCCGGGCGCGAGCGCGGCCAGCGCTGCGTCGCTCAGCAAAAGCAGAGCCACAATGAGCGACCGCGACAATGCTGATATAGTTAGCTCGCCCACGTATCAGACGCCTCCCGATGAAATTCTGCAGTAACTGCGGCACCCCCGTGATGTTGAAGGTCCCGCCGGGCGACACGCTGCCCCGTCACGTGTGCGACGCCTGCAGCACCATTCACTACCAGAATCCGCGCATGGTGGTGGGCTGCATTCCGGAATGGCAAGACCGCATTCTGCTCTGCCGGCGCGCCATCGAACCGCGCTATGGCTTGTGGACGGTGCCCGCAGGCTTCATGGAAAACGGGGAGACCACGTTTCAGGGCGCTGCGCGGGAGACGCTCGAAGAAGCCAACGCGCGCGTCGAAGTCGGCCAGCTCTACGCGATCTACAACATCCCGCATATCAACCAGGTCTACATGCTTTTCCGCGCGCGCCTGCTCGACACCGGGTTCGGCGCCGGCGCGGAGACTCTGGAGACGCGGCTTTTCACCGAGTCCGAAATACCGTGGGACGAGCTCGCGTTCGCCACTGTGCGCAACACGCTCATGCATTACTTCGACGATCGCAGGAACGGCGAGTACAAGTTCCACATGGGAACGATCGAGCGCGCCGCCGCGAGGCCGGTAGGGAATCCTTAAGCAGCTCGCAGCGCATCCACGATCTTCAGGCGTGCGGCCCGCACGGCGGGCAGGAATCCGCCGAGGACGCCCATCCCGACTGCGAAGCCGAAAGACAGCAGCGCGATCGGAGGCGTCAGCGTGAACGTGAACGCGAGCTCGGCAAACGATTGCCAATTGAGGGTCGAGATATGAACGAGCTGCATGAGCGAAGCAAGGCTCACGCCGACCACTCCGCCGATCGCGCCGAGCAGCACGGCTTCGAACAGGAAAGCGCCAAGGACGGCGCTTCGCCGGAAGCCGAGCGCGCGCAGCGTGCCGATTTCGGCCACGCGATTCGCGACGGCGGCATACATCGTGATCATTGCGCCGATCATCGCGCCGACCGAAAAAATAATCGAAAGCGTGAGGCCGAGATAGCGGATGAAATTCGAGAGCGCCTGCGACTGGTCTTCGTAGAAGGTGCGCTCGCGCTTCACGTCCAGCGTGAGCCGCTGATCTGCCTCCAGCCGCGCCCTGATATCATCGAACACCGAAGGATCGACAAGACGCGCGATAACGGTCGAGTAGGCCTGCCGGCGAAACGCCTGCATGAGCTGGTCCGCGTCGCCCCAGACTTCGGAATCGAACGCGGAGCCGGCGCTGTCGAATATGCCGACGACGCGCCATTCGCGGCTGCCGAAGCGAAGCACGTCGCCGACTGCCGCGCCTGTGAAACGCTCCGCAAGCCCTTTGCCGACCACGACTTCCGATGAACCGCGATTGAAAGTACGCCCCTGCACGAGCTTCACCTGAGGGCGGAGCGCAAACGCAGCTTCACCGACCCCGCGCGTCGTCACGTTCGTCGCCTGCCCCGTGTCGTGCTTTGGCAGCGTGATCAGCACGACCGCCTCTTTCGAGACCATACGCTCGCCGCGAAGCCCGAGCGCAATCTCCGGCTGAGACTCGACGATCGAAGCCTGCGCCCGGTCCACGGAGCTCGAGATCTCCGCTCCGGCCGCGCGGCGCGTAACGAGAATGTTGTCGGGCTGCCCCGTCGAGACGAGCGTTTTCTTCAGTCCGGTGTCGAGCATCTGCACGGCCGCAAAAACGAACACGACGAGTGCCATGCCTCCGGCGGTGAGCACGGTCGTGAGCTTCCGAGTCCAGAGATTGCGTAACGTATACCGCAGCGGCAGTCGCATGCTCAGCCTATGGCCCGCAAGCCTTCGATGATGCGCACGCGCGCAGCACGCACGGCCGGTAAGACCGCCGCAATGCCGCCGACCGCGAGCGCGCACGCGAGTTGCAGCGCCACGGTCTCTGTGCTCACTTCGAACACGGGGAAAAGCGTTCCCATCTTTTTCGCGAACCAGTCACCCACCGGGAACGTGAGGGCAATTCCAATCGCGCAGCCCACGCCCGCGATGGCCAGTGACTCGCCGAATATGAGCCGTGCCACGAACGACGGGCTGAACCCGATCGCTTTCAGCGTCGCATACTCGCTCATGCGTTCGCGCGCAGTCATCGCCATCGTGTTCGCCATGACCGCAAGAATGATGAAAATCACCACGAAGGAGACGATCCTGATCGCGATCACGATCGCTTCGGTCTGCTTCACGAAGCCGATCTGGAATGCCTGCTCCGTTTCGGTCAGCGTCTCCGCGATCGAGTTCTTGAACTGCTTGTCGATCGCTTCGCTCACCGCGGCCGTGCGATCGACGTCGACCACGTCCACGATGAAGATGCCCACCTGGTTCGCCCTTTGCGGAGCGCGTTTTCGCATCGTCTCGTTGAGATATTCCCAGTGGAAAAAGAACTGGGACGTGTCGGTTTTCGCCTCGCCAGGGTCGTAGATGGCCCGCACCACGAATTCCCAGTTGCCCGGGAAGATCGTTCCCCTGAGAGGCACCACGTCGCCGACTTTGAAGCCGTACGTCTGCGCGAGCTTGCGCCCGACGATCGCGCCTTTACGGTCGCGGAGAAAGGCGCGGAACTCGTCCGCGTCGAATCGATACTCCGGGAACATGGAGAAATAGGGAACGGGGTCGACGGCGAACTGAGGAAAGAAATTCTTCGGTTCCTGATACACGCCGGCAAACCAGTTCGCGGCCGCCACGCCTTTCACGCCTTCGACGCCGCGAATTTTCTCGCGATAATGAAGCGGTAACGTTACGACCAGCGATACGGCGTTACGCGTGATGAGGCGGTTCGGCGCCGCGCCCTCCGCACCCGCATACCACGCGCCGACGATGGTCTGCAGCAGACCGAAGGACAGGAATGCGACCACGAGGCCGAGAACGGTGAGGCTCGTGCGCAGCTTGTGCCGCAGGGCGTTACGTAAGATCAGCTTGAAGAAATGCATACTGCAAGCTGAACGTGGAGTTTCTGCATTTGGTTGTGTCGCGCCTAAGGCCGAACGCCTTCCGCATCGATCAGGACGCCTTTATCGAGATGTTTCAGCGTTCTGGCACGCCGGGCCGCATTCGGATCGTGCGTCACCATGATGACCGTTTTTCCCAGCTCTCCATTGAAGCGGTCCACCAGCGTGAGAATGTCTTCCGCTGAAACCCGGTCCAGGTCTCCCGTGGGCTCGTCAGCGACGAGTATCGTAGGGTCGGTGATGATCGCGCGCGCAATCGCAACCCGCTGCTGTTGGCCGCCCGAGAGCTCGGACGGGTAATGAGCCATGCGATCCGCGAGGCCGACCATCTCGAGCGCGGTTTCGACGTGCCGCTTGCGCTCCGATGCCGTCAACTGCGTAAGGAGCAACGGCAGCTCGACGTTTTCGAATGCTGTCAGCACCGGCATGAGATTGTAGAACTGGAAAATGAAGCCGACGTTTTCGGCCCGCCAGTCGGCGAGCTCCGCTTCCGACATGTGCGCGATGTCGATGCCGGCGACGCGGAGCGTCCCGCCGTCCGGTTTATCGATGCCGGCGATCAGATTGAGCAGCGTGCTTTTTCCGGATCCGGACGGCCCCATGAGGGCGACGAAATCACCTGCTGCGATATTGAGCGTGATGTCGCTCAGCACCGGGACGATCTGGCCGCCGCGGCGATAGGACTTGGACAGATTCCGGATTTCGACGATGGGCGCCGGGAATGTCTGCGGACCCGTCACTCGTCACCCGTCACTTCGCGGCGGCCGAAACTTCCACACCATCGCGCACCCGCTCCGGAGGCTTGAGCACGACTTTGTCTCCTGCACGCACGCCGTTCACCTGCACGAGGTCACCCACGGCAGCTCCAGGCTGCACGGGCGTTTCCACTGCTTTGCCGCCCTTCACGATATAAACGACTTTGCGCCCGTCGCGGTCCACGACAGCAGTCGCAGGCACGGCGACATGAGGAACGTTCTCCGACTGCGCCACGGTCTTCGACAGGAACGCGACTTTCGCGCTCATCTCCGGCAGTATCCGCTGGTCGGTCTCGACGAATCGGATCTTCACGGTCACCGTCGCTTTCGAACGATCGACTGTCGGAACGAGCCGGTGCACCTCCCCGCGGAAGCGGCTTTCCGGAAGCGCGTCGAGCTGTATTTCAGCCGGTTGTCCGACACGGACTTTCGAGATGTTCGCTTCGGAGACGTCGGCTTCGACTTCGAGCGTCGACATGTCGGCCATCGTGACCACCGCCGCCTGTGATCCGAGCGCTGAAGAAAACGGCGTGATCACGTCCCCGACGTTTGCGTTCTTGGTGAGGACGACGCCTTCGAAAGGCG
>DASRIK010000080.1:0-8890 GCA_035650035.1 Burkholderiales bacterium
TTGCGCGAAAAATCGTCCGCGCCTCCTGCCCTTCGTGTTCGACGCGCACGCGCCGTTCGCCCGTTCGAAGCACATACTTATGAAGCGGGAGCGCGACCGAGCGCTTGGCATCGCGCCAGACACCTTTGGCGAGGACGAGATAAAACTTTCCGGCCTGACCCTGCCGAAGCTGCGCGTGTAGCGCGGTCAGGCTCGAGCGTTTCTTCGCAATCAGCAGCACGCCCGACGTTTCCCGATCCAGCCGGTGGACGAGCTCCAGATACGGGGCCGCCGGCCGCTCCAGGCGCAACTGCTCGATGACGCCCAGGCTCACACCGCTACCCCCGTGAACGGCCATCCCCGCGGGTTTGTTAAGCGCGAGCAGGGCCTCGTCCTCGTGCAGTATGTGAGCGGCCAGCCGGGGCGCGACGGGCTCTAACGGTCCCGCAGGCGCCGGACGGACCGCATTCCGGACGGGCGGTACGCGCAGGCGGTCGCCGGCTTTGAGCCGGTGCTCCGGCCCGACCCGGCCACTGTTTACCCGCACTTCGCCGCTCCGAAGTATCCGGTAGATATGGCTTTTGGGGACGCCTTTGAGCAGCCGGATGAGATAATTGTCTACGCGCTGGGAGTCGCCTTCCTCCCCGACTTCATGCCAGCTTGCGGAATCTTTACTTAACCCTTTCATTTCCCTATACTATTCCGTCGCACAGCTGCCGCCGAGGTCCGCTCCGTGCGGCGTCTTGACACGGCGCGCTGGAAGAGAGCTGCAAGCACTTGCAGGCAAGTGTCTCTTCAGGCGGCTTGCGAAAGGCGGCAGTTTGAGGAAGGAAATCTCGGGCGCTTTACGGTCGGCAATGATGCTCGGCCACATCGGCGCTGAACACTCTGGTTAAGGTCGCTCACCAGATTGAGGAGTTCCTCTTGATGAATCTTCCAGGAATTCCAAGTAGCGATACTAGACGATTTACGCGCTCACGGCATTGCCGATCACGGAGACACGCCATTCCGCGGGTCTCGCACGAGAACTGCACGTCACCCATTCGGGTCACCACGGCCCTGTACAGATCCAGTGATTGATTGAGCGCCGTCCGCGCGAGAAGCGCGACGGCTCACGTGCAAGTCATCCCCGTGTCGTCCCGGAGCGCGGGAGAACAAGAATGAAACGCATGTTGTTCAATGCGACGCAAGCCGAAGAGCTGCGCGTCGCCATCGTCGACGGCCAGAGGCTCGTCGATCTCGATATCGAATCTTCTGCAAAAGAGCAGCGTAAAAGCAACATCTACAAAGGCGTCATCACTCGCGTCGAGCCCAGCCTCGAAGCGGCTTTCATCGATTACGGAAGCGAGCGCCACGGGTTTCTGCCTTTCAAGGAAGTCGCCCGGACGTACTTCAAGCCCGGGATCGACGTGGGCCGCGCCCGCATCCAGGACGCCCTTTCCGAAGGCCAGGAAGTCATTGTCCAGGTCGACAAGGACGAGCGCGGAAACAAGGGCGCCGCCCTCACGACTTTCATCAGCCTCGCCGGTCGCTATCTCGTGCTCATGCCGAACAATCCGCGCGGTGGCGGTGTTTCGCGCCGGGTGGAAGGTGAAGAGCGCAACGAGCTGCGCGACATCATCGACCAGCTCGAAATTCCTCAGGGGATGAGCGTCATCGGCCGCACGGCGGCGATCGGCCGCACGCGGGAAGAGCTCGAGTGGGACCTGAGTTACCTGCTCCAGCTGTGGCGCGCGATCGAGCAGGCTGCGCATCAACAGACCGGGGCTTTCCTGATTTACCAGGAGTCGAGCCTCGTCATTCGCGCGATCCGCGATTACTTCCATCAGGACATCGGCGAGATCCTGATCGATACCGAAGGCATTTACGAGCAGGCCCAGCAGTTCATGGGCCATGTCATGCCGAACAACGTGAATCGCGTAAAGCTCTACAAGGACGACGTGCCGCTTTTCTCGCGATTCCAGATCGAGCACCAGATCGAATCGGCATATTCGCGTGCGGTGTCCCTCCCCTCCGGCGGCGCGATCGTGATCGATCATACTGAAGCGCTCGTGTCGATCGACGTCAACTCGGCGCGTTCGACGCGCGGCGCCGACATCGAGGAGACCGCGTTTCGCACCAATCTCGAAGCGGCCGACGAGATCGCACGCCAGCTGCGGCTTCGGGACCTCGGCGGGCTGATCGTGATCGACTTCATCGACATGGAAAGCAGCCGCAACCAGCGAGAAGTGGAAAACCGCTTCCGCGACGCGTTGAAATACGATCGGGCCCGCGTGCAGACGGGCAAGATCTCGCGATTCGGGCTGCTCGAGCTTTCGCGGCAGCGCCTGCGGCCCTCGCTCGGCGAGACGAGCCACAGCCCCTGCCCGCGTTGTCACGGCACGGGACACATCCGCGGCACCGAGTCGACCGCGCTTCACATCCTGCGGATCATTCAGGAAGAAGCGATGAAGGACAACACGGCGGCCGTGCACGCGCAGGTGCCCGTCGACGTCGCGACGTTCCTGCTCAACGAAAAACGGGTCGATCTGCAATTGATCGAGGCGCGCCATCGCGTGAGCGTGACGTTGATTCCGAACATGCATCTGGAGACGCCGAATTACTCCGTGACGCGCCTGCGGCACGACGATCTCAACCACGCGGAGCCGCTGCCGCCCAGCTACGACATGGTCGACGTGCCATCGGAAGATAAGGCGGAAGGCGGCACGCCGCTCGAGCCCGCGCCTGTCCGTCCGGAAGCCGCGGTGCGCGGTATCACGCCTCAGCAGCCTGCGCCGATCGCACGACAGGAACCACCGCCGGCGCCTGCCGAACCCGAAGAGGATCGTTCGATCATCGGGAAAATTTTCGGCTGGTTCAAACGTAAGCCTGGCGAAGTGCTGCCGCCGCCCATCGCGCCGCAACCGCGGGAGGCTTCGCGCCCGGCGCAGCGAGGCCGCAGAGACGGCGCGCGTTCCGAGTCCCGGGAAGCAGGGACGCAGCGCAACGGCGCGCGCGAACGCGGTACGCAACCCGTGCGAGGCCGCCTCGAAGGCGCGCCGCAAGGCGAGCACCGGCGCGAGCGCGACGCACTGCGGCGCCGCGGCGGCGGTGGTGAGGAGCGTGGCGAACGCGGAGAGCGTGGCGAGCGCCCCGAGCGCAAGTCGGAAAGCCGGCGGCACCACGGCAGCGAGCAGCGGCCACAGCGGCCCGAGCGGCCGGAGCGCGGGCGTGAGCGTGATCGGGAAGAACGCGGCGAACGGCACGAACGCGGCGAGCGCCCCGAGCGGCAAGGCCGTGAGCGACAGCGCGAAGGACAGCCGCAACAGCCTGCACGCGAAGAAACGCAACCCGAAGCGCCGGTGCAACCACAGGGCTCCCGCGAGGAGCATGGGCGTGAGCAGCATCGCGACCACGGCGAAGGACGTGGGCGCAGACGGCGGGGCCGACGCGATCGCGGCGAGCACCGCGGCGAAGCGCATACCGAGCAGCCAACGACATCCGCGGGGCTGCCCGAAGCGCAGGCGTTCATGCCGCCTGCTACCGTCGAGACGGTGCAGCCAGCCGCGCCGGAAAGCGTTCAAGCGGTAGAAGCTGTGTCCCCCTCGCCGCCGGTGTCCGAGGTTACAGTCGACAGCCGCACGATCGAACCTGCGCCCTTGGCCGAAACGCGAGCGCCGTTCACCGAAACGCGAGCGGAGCCAGCGACGGAACCGCGTGCGGAAGCAACCTTCAGCGCGGAAACGACGCAGGCTGCCGGGACTGCTTATGCCGAGACGCAATCGGTGCTTGCCAGGCTCGAGCTCGACTGGCCCAGCGATCTCGTTCAGATCGAAACCGATCCGCACAAAGTACTTCCGCTCGAAGTCGAAGAGGAAGAAGCACCACGCCCGCGACGCGTGCGCCGGCCGCCGCCTCCGATCTCCGACGAGCCGCTCATTCAAGTGGAAACGCGCAGGCGGGATACCGAAACGGAATCCGCACCTCTGCAGCAAGCCTGAGAAACGCGCCCGCAGCGTCGGGCGCGTTGTGCGCTCAGATCTCGAGCTTCTCGCGCACGTGCTCGAGCAGGCCTTGCGAGGCGTCCTCGACGAGGTCCAGCACGCGCTCGAACCCCTCGGGTCCGCCGCCGTAAGGGTCGGGCACGACGCACGCGCCCTTCGAGCAGAACTCGGTGAAGAGCATCACCTTGTGGCCATGCTCGGGCGGACAAAATCGCTTCAGCGAGCGCAGGTTCTCGATGTCCATCGCGAGGATGTAGTCGAATTTCGCGAAGTCTTCCCTGCTCACCTGGCGCGCACGCAATGCGGCGAGATCGTAACCGCGTCGTGCGGCCGTCTCGCGGGCGCGCTCGTCGGGCGGCTCTCCGATGTGGTAATCGCCCGTACCCGCCGAATCGACCTCGACGCGGTCTTCGAGTCCCGCTTCCCTGAGGTGCTGCCTGAACACGCCTTCAGCAGTCGGCGAGCGGCAGATATTGCCGAGACAGACGAAAAGCACTTTCACGGGCTGAGATTGCGTAGCGGCCATTCAGGAAATCGCGAACATTGCCATAGTCGCGGCTGCACGCCGATAAACAGACAGGGCTGCCCGGTTATTCCTCAGGCAGCCTTGATGAAAAGTCTATCTTTCAATGCTTTCAGCTCGTCGCGCAGTTGTGCCGCGCGCTCGAACTCGAGATTGCGTGCAGCTTCGAGCATCTCCTTCTCCAGCCGCTTCACTTCGCGCGTGAGATCCTTCTCGCCCATGTGCTCATAGCGTGCCTGGTTCTGCGCAGCTTTGAGCTCCTGACGCGCGTTCTCGTGGTCGTAGACGCCGTCGATGATGTCCTTGATACGCTTCTGCACGCTCTGCGGCGTGATCCCCTGCGCTTCATTGTGCGCGAGCTGCTTCGCGCGGCGGCGGTCGGTTTCCCCGATTGCCCTGCGCATCGAGTCGGTAACCGCATCGGCGTACATGATCGCGGTGCCGTTTACGTGGCGCGCCGCGCGGCCGATCGTCTGGATGAGCGAACGCTCCGACCGCAGAAAACCTTCCTTGTCGGCGTCGAGGATCGCGACGAGCGAAACCTCGGGGATATCGAGTCCTTCGCGCAGCAGGTTGATCCCGACGAGCACGTCGAACTCTCCCAGCCGCAGATCGCGAATGATCTCCACGCGCTCGACGGTATCGATGTCGGAGTGCAGGTAGCGCACTTTGGTGCCGTGTTCCGAAAGATAATCGGTCAGGTCTTCGGCCATCCGCTTCGTGAGCGTTGTCACCAGCACACGTTCGTTGTGGCCGATGCGCTCGTTGATCTCCGATAGCAGGTCGTCCACCTGCGTGGATGCAGGACGCACTTCGAGCCGCGGATCGACAAGCCCGGTCGGACGCACGACCTGCTCCACGACCTGCCCCTGGTGATTGCGTTCGTAGTCGGCCGGCGTCGCAGAAACGAATATCGTCCGGCGGCGCGTCATGCCTTCCCATTCGTCGAAGCGCAGCGGCCGGTTGTCGAGCGCGGACGGCAGACGGAACCCGTAATCGACAAGATTCTCCTTGCGCGCGCGGTCGCCGCGATACATGCCGCCGATCTGCGGAATCGTCACGTGGCTCTCGTCGATGATCATCAGCGCATCGCCCGGCAGGTAGTCGAGCAGCGTGGGCGGCGGCTCTCCGGGCGCACGGCCCGAGAGATGGCGCGAGTAGTTCTCGATACCCTTGCAGAACCCCATCTCGTTCAGCATCTCGAGATCGAAGCGCGTGCGCTGCTCGATGCGCTGGCATTCCACGAGCTTCCCGTGCTTCTGGAACCACTCGATACGCTCGGCAAGCTCCACCTTGATCGCTTCGATGGCACGCAGCGTGGTCGAGCGCGGCGTCACGTAATGACTCGACGGGTACACCGTGTAGCGGCCGACCCGCTGCAGCACATGGCCGGTCAGCGGATCGAACATGTGAATGCTCTCCACTTCGTCGTCGAAGAGTGTGATCCGGATCGCCGTTTCCGAGTTCTCGGCCGGGAAGACATCGATGACGTCGCCGCGCACCCGGAAAATACCGCGGCGGAACTCGAAGTCGTTCCGCTGGTACTGCATTTCGCACAGCCGCTGGATGGCGTCGCGCTGCGAGAGCTTCTCTCGCTCGCGCACGTGCAGAATCATGCCGTGGTACTCGCCCGGATCGCCGATACCGTAAATGCAGGAGACGGTCGCCACGATGATCGAATCGCGCCGCTCGAGCAGCGATTTGGTCGCCGAAAGGCGCATCTGCTCGATGTGCTCGTTGATGCTCGAGTCTTTCTCGATATAGAGGTCCTTCGACGGGACGTACGCTTCCGGCTGGTAGTAGTCGTAGTACGAGACGAAATACTCGACCGCGTTCTCCGGGAAGAACTCACGCATCTCTGCATAGAGCTGCGCGGCCAGCGTCTTGTTCGGCGCCATGATGAGCGCCGGGCAGCCCAGTCGCGCGATGACGTGCGCCATGGTGTATGTCTTGCCCGACCCCGTCACGCCCAGCAGCGTCTGGTACGCAAGTCCGTCGTTGATGCCGCCCACGAGCTTCACGATCGCCTCCGGCTGGTCCCCGGCGGGCGCGAACGTCTGGTGCAGCCGGTATGGGCTGCCCGGGAACGTGAGCACCTGCGGGATCGACGCTGCCTCGGATTTCTTTGCGGCTGCTTTGGATGTCATGAAGCGAAACGTTTGAGCGTAACCTGAGATTTTCCCATATGGGGACGCTCAGACGCCACTTCCATATCGGCCGGACGCACCGCGCATGTAAAATACGCGCTGTCGATTACCTATACTGCGTGCAGCCCTTCAGATGAGCGCATCTCTTTTTGCCAGCGTCGAGCAGGCGCCCCACGACCCCATCCTCGGCGTCACCGAAACGTACAAGGCCGACCCGAACCCGAACAAGGTAAATCTCGGGGTCGGCGTGTACACCGACGACAACGGCAAGGTGCCGGTGCTCGAATGCGTGCGCCGGGCTGAACAGCAGCTTTGCGACAGCGCGATGCCGCGCGATTATGTCCCGATCGACGGCCTGAAAACCTACGACCGGGCCGTCCAGGAGCTGCTGTTCGGGCTCGACAACCCCGCGCTCAAGGAAGGGCGCGTGCTGACGGTGCAGGCTTTAGGCGGCACCGGCGGGCTCAAGCTCGGGGCCGATCTCATCCGGCGGGTAAATCCCGGCGCCGAAGTCTGGATCAGCGATCCCAGCTGGGAGAACCATCGCGCGATCTTCGACTACGCGGGTTACGCGGTGAAAACGTATCCCTATTACGATCCCGAGACGCACGGCCTCAAATTCGAGGCGATGATCGAGATGCTGGAATCGATTCCGGAGCGCTCGGTCGTCCTCCTGCACGCGTGCTGCCACAATCCGACGGGCGTGGATCTCAAAGAAGACCAGTGGGCGCGCGTCATCCAGGTCGTGAACAAGCGCGGCCTCGTGCCGTTCCTCGACCTTGCGTATCAGGGTTTTGCCGACGGGCTCGATGCCGACGCGCTGGCCGTTCGGCGCTTCAGCGCCGAGTGCCCCGTCGTCTTCGTGTCGAGCTCGTTCTCGAAGTCGCTGTCACTTTACGGCGAGCGTGTCGGTGCGTTGAGCGTCGTCATGGAAGATGCGACCGAGGTGCCGAAAGTCTTGAGCCAGGTGAAACGCGTCATACGCACGAACTACTCGAGCCCGCCGACTTCGGGTGGTCAGATGGTTGCCACGGTCCTCACGACACCGGAGCTGCGTACGCTGTGGGAACAGGAGCTCGGTGAAATGCGCGACCGCATCAAGACGATGCGCCGACAGCTCGTCGACAAAATCCGTGCGATCCGCGCGGACTTCGATTTCAGCTTCGTCGTCGAGCAGCGCGGCATGTTTTCGTATTCGGGCCTCACGCGCGAGCAGGTGCACCGGCTGCGCGAGGAATACTCCGTCTACGCGATCGACAGCGGCCGCATTTGCGTCGCAGCGCTCAACAGCCGCAACGTCGATTACGTTGCGAAAGCCGTCGCGAGCGTCCTCGTCTAGGGGGGGTTCTTTCCTGCCCCAAACAACTCATGCGCGAACTCACCCAGCTTCGCGCCCGCTGCGGTGCCCACACCCGGCCCGAGCACCGTGCTGCCGACGGCAGCGCCGACAAGCGCGCCGGGGTTCGGATAAACCATCGGTGACTCCAGCGTGCCGGCGATGACGAGCGGAACATTGGCGGCCGCGACGCCTTTCACACTCGTGTTGAATTGACCGGAGAGCGATTTGTTCGCGGCGACGGTGACGTTTCCGCGCGCGGACAGTGCGCCGGATGCGATCCTCACTTGCGTGAAGCGATACGCGCCTCGATCCACCACCAGGCGCCCATCCAGCTGGTCGAAGGCCGTCTGACCGCCCGACTGCCCCTGCTTCGCGAGCGCAGCGACGGCGCCCGGAACATCGAGGCCGTGGAGCACACCTTTGTGGACCGTGAACGGCGTTTCGAGATGCAGGGATTCATCGAGCTTCGCCGAGCTCGCTGCCTGCGCGCTGAAAACAGGCTTCGCATCAAGGCGGCCACTCACGCGTGTTTTGGGTGATACCAGCGCCGCGGCGTCCTTGAGCTCGACCTGGCGCACGTCGAGCTGACCCGAAAGCTTCACGCCTTTTGCCCAATTGATGGTCGACTTGCCGGCGATCGTCCCGCCGTAAAGCTTGGCATTGACTTCGTTGAGCTGCGCTTCGTTGCTCGTCGCGACACCTTTCACGCTGAGCGCGTCGAAGCGGATTTGCGGGCCGAGCGGCGGCGTCCATGACTTTGCTGAGACTTCGAAGGTGTACTGCTTGCCGTCGGGCGTGAGGCGCGCGTTGAGCGCTCCGTCCTGCGTGACGAGCGTCACTGCACCCTGCTGCTCGCTGCTGCCGACCTGCACATCCACATCGAAGGGCCCGAAGCTCGCGTCGTCGAGCTTGATCACGG
>DASRIK010000081.1:0-5569 GCA_035650035.1 Burkholderiales bacterium
CGACACCGTAGATTTCGGGCGTCTCCGAGAGGATGCCGGTGCCGCCATGGCGCACAAGCAGATCGACCGCCGCGCCGAGCGCCGGATTTGCCGTGATTGCGGAAAATCCGTCCGACCCACCACACTGGAGCCCCACCGTGATGTGGCTCGCGGAAACACGCGTACGCGTGACGCGATTCGCTTCGGGCAGCATCTCTTTCACGGCTGCGATGCCCGCCTCGATCGTTTTGCGCGTGCCGCCCGTCTCCTGCATGACCATCGTGCGCAGGCGCGAGGTCACCGAGAGGCTCTGCTCTTCCATGAGTCCCTTGATCTGATTGCGCTCGCAGCCGAGTCCCACGATCAAGGCACCCGCAAGGTTCGCGTGGCGCGCGTAGCCGGCCATCGTCCGCCGCAGGAGATCCATCGGCTCGCCCGTCATTTCCATGCCACAGCCGGTGCCGTGCGCGAACGCGACGACGCCGTCCACATTCGGAAAAGCGGCGAGCCGCTCGGGCGTAAACCATTCGGCAATTTTGTGCACGACCGTCGCTGAACAGTTCACGGTAGAGAGCACGCCGATGTAGTTGCGCGTTCCGACCTGTCCGTTGTCTCGCACGATGCCCATGAAGCTCGCACGCTCACCTTCGGGAAGCAGCTCGACGGGCCGGTATTCGCTCGCGTACGCGTAATCGCGGTCGAACTCGCGAAACTCCATGTTGTGCGAGTGCACGAACGTGCCCGGCGCGATGTCCGCAGCGGCGAATCCGATCACCACGTTGTACTTGCGGATGGGCTCTCCTTTGCGAATCGCCCGCGCGGCGATCTTGTTGCCTGCGGGCACCTGGCTCCGCAGCGTGAGGCCTTCACGTTCGATTTTCGTTCCGATCGCGAGATCGCTGCGCGCGATCAGCACGTTGTCTTCTGCGTGCAGTTGTATCGCGACGCCCGTCGCGGGTTTCTCTTTGATTTCGATCACTTCGTTTCCCTTTCCGTTGTTCGGACGACCAGCGCGTCGAGCGCGAGAACGCCGCGTTCGTAAGCGACGAGCGGATTTACATCGATTTCCGAGATTTCATCACGGAAATCGTGCGCAAGCCACGAGAGCCGCTCGATCGCATCCGCGATCGCCGCAATATCGCGCGGCCGCTCGCCTCGCACCCCCTCGAAAAGCCTGAATGCCTTCAGCTCGTGCAGCATTGCCTGGGCTTCGATCCTGTCGACCGGAGCGGCACGGTACGCAATGTCGCGCAGCACTTCGGCGTGTATGCCGCCGAGCCCCACTGCGACGACTGGACCGAAGGTGGAATCGACCAGCGAGCCGAGCATCAGTTCCAGCCCCGGTGCCGCCATCGGCGCGACGATGACGCCGTTCACCTGCGCGGCGGCGTTGTAGCTGCGTGCGGCAGCGAGGATCTCGTCGAAAGCCGCTCTGACCGCGGCCTCACTGGCAAGATGCAAGCGGACGCCGCCAGCGTCTGTCTTGTGTGCGATGTCGGGTGAATCGATTTTGAGCACGACAGGAAAACCGATCGTCCTCGCATGCGCGAGAGCCTCGTCGGCGCTGCGCGCGAGCATGTCGGGCGTGACGGGGACGCCGTACCTGGCGAGGAGTTGCTTGGATGCGCGCTCGGTAAGACCCTGTTCCCTTCCCTCCAGGGGGAAGGCTGGGGTGGGGGCGGTTGAAATCCCACTCGGCCGGCGCAACGTATCCCGCCGCCGGAAGCCCCGCAGGAACTCCCCATAACCCGCCGCGGCCCTGATCGCCGACATTGCCGTCGAAATTTCGCGATATGCCGGCACTCCCTTCTCCACGATGCGCTCGACGCCATAAGCCTCGTCTTCGAGACACGCGCCGGTTACGATCGCGACCACGGGTTTATCGATCGTCTGTGCAAGCTGGACGATCTGATCCAGCTCCGCAGCTTTTGGAAACGTAAATACCGGCGCCATCACGTCCACGTTCGCGTCGCTCGCAATCGCGTCCAGCGCACGTTTCAAAAGATCGCGCTGGCCGCTTGCGAGCGATGTGATATCGGTCGGATTCGTGGGTGTGCCGTACGTCGGAAGAATCTCGGCGAGCCTGCGCCGCGTGTCCTCGCCATAGGCCGGCCATTCGAGTCCCAGCTGCTCCCCCACGTCCGCGATCTGCACGACGTTGCCTCCCGAAAGCGACAACGATGCGATGCGGCGCCCCCTCGGCAAGCGCTTGCCGCGCAGCATGATCGCGGTTTCGTAGAGCTCGTTCGCGTCGCTCACGCGAATCATTCCGAACTGGCGGCAAACCGCGTCGAACACCTCGTCCGAGCCGGTCATCGCGCCGGTGTGCGAAGCCGCCGCGCGCGCGCCGGCCTGAGTGCGCCCGAACTTGAGCACGACGGTCGGTTTCCCGAGTTGAGCGGCGCGCTCGGCCATGCGCATGAATGCGTCGCCGTCTTTGATGCCTTCGATCGCCATCATCAGCACTTCGGTCGAAGGCGCTTCGAGCATGAACGTCGCGCATTCCGCTGCATCGAGGTCGGCTTCGTTACCCGTGCTCGCAACGTAATTCACGCGCACGCCGGCCTGCATGGCGCGCCACATCACGTTCACCGTGCCGAGCCCGCCGCTCTGGCTCACGACCGCGACATTGCCGGGCCGCGCCAACTCCGGCGCGAGGCTGCTGCTCGCCGTCATCGCAAATCGATCGTTGAAGTTGATGACCCCGTAGCAGTTCGGGCCCATCACGCGCATGCCGCTTTCGCGTGCAAAGGCCGCGATCGCCGCCTGCATCGCGCGACCTTCCGCTGTGCCCGTCTCGGCAAAGCCCGCCGTGAATACAGTGGCGTAAGGCACGCCGCGCGCATGACATTCGCGGAGCGCGTCGATCACTTTCCCGGTCTGCAGCACGATGCCGACATGATCGGGCGTCTCCGGAACGTCCGCGAGGCTCGGGAAACACGGTAAACCCCAAAGCTCGGCACGCTTCGGATTCACCGGGAACAAGCGTCCTGCAAAACCGAACTTCAGCGTCTGACGCAGGAGTCGGCCGCCGAAGCGGGTCGTGTCGTCGGTCGCGCCGATAATGGCGACCGCACGCGGCGCGAAAAAGCGCGAGAGGCAATTGGTGCGTTCATGGCCGGCCATAACGGACGAGTTTACGATACGCTCGCGCTGCTGATGACGACACGAGAACAGGCGGTGCAGCGGCCGATTGCGGTGATAGGCGGCGGGCCCGCAGGCCTCATGGCCGCGGAAGCGCTGCTCGAGGGAGGGGCTCGAGTACATCTCTACGAGCGCATGCCCTCGGTCGCCCGCAAGCTTCTGATGGCCGGCAAAGGCGGCCTCAATATCACACATGCGGAAGCGCTCGATCGGTTCCCTTCGCGGTATACGAACCGCGAGCATCTCGAGCCGATGCTGCACGCGCTGGGTCCCCAGGCGCTGCGTTCGTGGGTGCACCGGCTCGGCGTGAAGACTTTCGTGGGGAGTTCAGGACGGATATTCCCGCATGAGATGAAAGCGGCGCCGCTCGTGCGCGCATGGCTTCGCCGGCTACGGGAGAACGGTCTCATCATCCACGTCCGTCATGAATGGCGCGGGTGGAGCGAAGACCAGGCACTGCGGTTTGCCACGCCTGACGGCGAAAAAATCGTCCGGCACGAAGCAACGGTGCTCGCTTTGGGCGGCGCGAGCTGGCCTCAGCTCGGCTCCGATGGCGGCTGGGTGCAGATGCTCGCGGAGCGCGGCGTAGAGATCTCGCCGCTGCGCCCCGCCAACTGCGGGTTCGACGTGGCCTGGACGGAGCACTTCCGCGCGCGCCATGCCGGCCAGCCGGTGAAACCCGTGGTCGCGGCATTCATCGACCCGACGGGAACCGCAGTCCGGAGGCAAGGCGAATTTGTCGTCACCGATTACGGTGTGGAAGGCAACCTCATCTACGCCCTTTCGGCGGCATTGCGCGAGGAGATCGCGTCGAAAGGTGCAGCAACGCTCACGCTCGATCTCGCGCCCGCCAGGAGCGAAGCGCAGCTTGCAGCGGCGCTCGCGCGGCCCCGCGGCTCACGCTCGCTTGCGAGTCACATGCAAAGCCGTATCGGATTGAAAGGCGTCAAATCCGGACTGCTTCGCGAAGCGCTCTCTGCCGCCGATCTCGAGGATGGCGCGCGTGTCGCCGCGGCGATAAAAGCGCTGCCGATTACGCTGCTGCGGCCCCGGCCCCTCGAGGAAGCGATCAGCACGGCCGGCGGCATCGCCTGGTCGGGGCTCGATCGAAAGCTCATGCTGCGCCGGTTGCCGGGGGTGTTCTGCGCGGGAGAAATGCTGGACTGGGAAGCCCCCACGGGCGGTTACCTGCTGACCGCATGTTTCGCGCTGGGGCGTGCGGCGGGGTCCGGTGTGCTGGCGTGGCTGGCGGACGGGAAACAGCAGCCGTCTCCCGCACAAAGAAGCTAGTTCATACTGAAGCATTCCGATACCGGGAGTGTCGTATGCACGCGCGTTGCAGCTTCGCGATCGTGATCGCGTGTGCCGTCGCATCGGCGAACGTCGCTCGAGCTCAGACGTATCCCGCCAAACCCATCCGGGTGATCGTAGCGGCAGCACCGGGCGGGGGAACGGACTTCATGGCGCGGCTCGTCGGGCAGAAGCTGTCCGAAGCGCTCGGCCAGCAAGTCATCGTCGACAATCGTCCGGGCGCGGGCAGCACGCTCGGCTTCGACCTCGGCGTGAGGGCGGCACCTGACGGGTACACGCTCAACATGATCACCCCGAGCTGGTCGATCAATCCGAGCCTTTACCCGATCAAGTTCGACGCCGCCGCGGATTACACGCCGATACTGCTCGTCGCGCGGGGGCCTTTCGTGATCGTGGTGCATCCATCGTTGCCCGTGCGCAACACACGTCAGCTCGTTACGCTCGCTAAAGCAAAGCCAGGTGCGATCGCTTACGGCAGCAGCGGACAGGGCGCTATCGTGCATCTTGCGACCGAGCTGTTTCTGCACAAGGCCGGTGTCAGGATGACTCATGTGCCTTACAAAGGCGGCGGGCCTGCATTGACCGATCTCATCGCGGGACAGATTCAGCTCGTATTCGCAACCCCGCAAGCGGGTCTACCGCAGGTGAAAGCTCAGCGTGTGCGGGCGATTGCCGTGACGACACCCGAGCGCGTGAGCGCAGCGCCCGACATTCCGACGGTTGCGGAGTCCGGCGTCGCGGATTACGAAGTGACGAACTGGCACGGCCTGATCGGTCCCAAAGGGTTGTCGCGGCCGGTCGTCGAGCGCCTCAATGCCGAAGTGAACAAAGCGATAAAGGGAAAGGACCTCGAAGCAAAGCTCGACGCGAATGGCGTCTCAGCGGCAGGCGGAAGCCCGGAAGTGCTTTACGAGCTGATACGCCGCGAGATCGAGCAATGGCGGCAGGTGGTCGCTGCGGCAGGCGTGAAAGTGCAGTGACCCTAGTATGTCTGAAACATCCGCGCGATCTCCGCAGGGTCGCGCGTCCGCGTGAGCGCGAGCATGAGCAGGATGCGCGCTTTGCGCGGCTGGAGATTATCCGACGGGATCAACCCGCGGTCGGTGAAAATCCGCCGCGCCATCACGCGTCCGCC
>DASRIK010000082.1:0-2631 GCA_035650035.1 Burkholderiales bacterium
AGCTCGAGGTCTCTTCTGTCGTCTTCAAGCGTAAACCTGCTTCGAGCCGACCCGCGTCGGAAGAGGTGCTCGACGCTCTCGCGAAGGAGGCGGACGTCGTCGTCAGCGCCATGGCCGATTGAGGGTCGTGCACGTCGTGGAGTGTCCACGACATGGCACAGCTCACGAAGCGCGGCGTCATGGCTGCGGTGGTGTGCTCCGATACGTTCATGAAGCTCGGCACCGCTCAGGCGAAAGTGTTTGGCGTTCCGAACCTGCCGCTACTGAAGATTCAGCATCCGCTCGGCGGGCTCACGAAAGACAAAGTGCGTGAGCGCGCCGCAGTCGCATTGCCGCAGCTGCTCAAGGCGGTGAAGGAGAAACAGTCATGAGCGCGCTTGCGCAAATGCTCGATACGCCCGGTGCGATGGTCGAGGTGGATGACGATCCCGAAGCGGTCTACGAGCTTCTCTGCTCGAAAGGCTGGAGCGACGGCCTGCCGGTGATCCCACCGACGCCGGAACGCGTGGAGCGGATGCTCAAGTACTGCGACCGCGAGCTCGACAGGCCCGTGGTGCGAATTCCACCGCGCTTTGGTGCCGCCACACCGATACGCATTGCAGCCAATGCCGTCATGGCGGGCTGCAAGCCGGAGTACTTTCCGCTCGTGCTGCTCGCGCTCGAAGCCATGGCGGAGGATCGCTACAACCTCTACGGCACACAGGCGACGACGCATCCGTGCACGCCATTTCTCATCTTCAACGGTCCCGTCGCGAGAGAGCTCGGCATCAACGCCGGGCAGAACGCCATGGGCAACTACTTCCGCGCGAATGCCGCTGTCGGACGTGCTGTGCGGCTTGCGCTGGTGAACATCGGTGCAGCTATTCCCGGTATCGGCGATATGGCTACCGCGGGCACACCCGCGAAGTTCACCTTCTGTGTCGCGGAAAACGAAGCATCGAGTCCGTGGGAGCCGCTGCACGTCGAGCTCGGCTTTCCGAAGGCCGCGAGCACTGTCACCGTGATTGCTGCCGAAGGACCGCACAACATCAACGATCACGAAAGCATCACGGCGGAAGGCATTCTCACGATGATCGCAGGCACGATGACGATCACGGGCTCGAATAACGCGTATTATGCCGGCCAGCCGTGCGTTGCGTTCGGGCCGGAGCACGCGCAGACCGTCGCCGGCGGTGGATTCAGCAAAGCCGACGTGAAGCAATGGCTTTTCGAGCACGCGACGCTGCCGCTCGACCGCTTTTCGAAAGAAGGCATCGAGCGGAGATTCCGGCGCAAGCTTTCGGAGCAGTATGCGGATGCGCCGCTCGAGGCACCCGTTCGCATGTTCCAGAAGCCGGAGGATCTCATCGTGATCGTCACGGGCGGTGCAGGCAAACACTCGGCATACATACCGACGTTCGGCAACACACGCGCGGTGACGCGCGCGCTCAAGCACGCGAATGGCGAGCTTGTGAAGTCGGTGGAGGATCTAAAGCGCCGCTAGAAATCGGCGGATAAGCTCAGCCGAAAACTCGGAGAGCCCCACAAGCAGAAAGGGAGGTTGGCATGTTCAAAGAATTTCGAGCGTTCATTGCGCGCGGCAACGTCATCGATCTTGCCGTTGCGGTGGTAATAGGGGCCGCGTTCGGCAAGATCGTGACCAGTCTCGTCGAAGGTATCGTCATGCCGCCGATCGGGCTCTTTACGGGCGGCATCGATTTCGCCAGCCTGTTCGTAGTGCTGGACAGCTCGAAGGGCGTGCCGGCCTCGTTAGCGGAAGCGAAAGCCAAAGGAATACCGGTGGTCGCTTACGGGCAGTTCATCAACGACGTGCTGAACTTCCTCATCATCGCGTTCGTGATCTTCCTCGTCGTGAAGTGGTACAACCGCTTGAAAGCGAAGCCCGAGGCCGAAACCACGCCGACGACGAAAGCCTGCCCCTATTGCCTGTCGACGATCGCGCTGAAGGCGACGCGCTGTGCGCACTGTACCGCAGAGCTGCCGGTGCGCTAGTCGGGACGCGCGCCGGACACTTTCACCACTTCCGCCCAGCGCGCCACTTCCTCTTTCATGATCTTCGCGAACTCCTCGGGTGTGTTGCCTACCGGCTCCGCGCCGTAGTCGAGGAGGCGCTGGCGAACATCCGGCGAGCGCGTCGCCTTGCCGATCGCATTCGCAAGCATCGTGACGATTTCGCGCGGCGTGGCGGCCGGTGCGAATACGCCGTACCTAACGGTCACTTCCACGTCGATTCCGCCTTCCTTCATGGTGGGCAGATCGGGCATCTGAGTGGCTCGCTTCAGGCCCGTCGTCGCGAGCGGGCGCAGCCGTCCCGCTTTGACGAACGCGGAGATCGCCGGGATGTTCGCGAAAGTCATCTCGACCTCGCCGCCCAGCACAGCGGTCAGTGACGGCGACGTTCCCTTGAAAGGCACGTGAACGATCCGCGTGCCTGTGCGCAGCTTCAGCAGCTCGCCGGACATGTGCTGCGTACTCCCGCTGCCAGCCGACGAGTAATTCATGGCGTTCGGCTTCGCCTTCGCGAGTGCGACGAGGTCCTTCGCACTTCTCACGGGCAGCGACGGATGCACCACCAGCACGTTCGGGCTCTCGGAAAAAAGCGAAATGGCGATGAAGTCTCTCAGCGTGTCA
>DASRIK010000083.1:0-4258 GCA_035650035.1 Burkholderiales bacterium
GGGGATCTGACGGCGAAAGCGTGCGTAAGACCGCGGTTCTAATGCGCGTGCCTCAGCCCGCTTCCGGGTCGCACCTGCCGCTCCGCGGCAGGCACTGCTCCGCCGTCCGCGGTCTCCCGCGAACGTAACATTCGAGCGCTCATTAGCGCTCAGTCCGAGCCTGCGAGGCTTGCGGAGACGGACAGCAAAGCGCTTCGCGGTGCGTCGGTGACACACCCTACGACGAATCGGGTTTGAGCTCGGTCTTGTAGCGCTTCCAGCGCTGAACGTAGTTATCCGCGATGCTGTTGAAGGACTTGATCTCGTCTTCGCTCAACTGCCGCACGACTTTGCCCGGCGAGCCCAGCACGAGCGAGCCATCGGGAATCTTCTTGCCTTCCGGGATCAGCGAATTCGCGCCAATCACGCAATTTTTCCCAATGACGGCGTCGTTCAGGATGACGCTTTTTATACCGATGAGCGTACCGTCCTCGATCGTGCACCCGTGCAGCATCGTCATGTGGCCGACGCTCACGTTCCTGCCGAGCGTAAGCGGATGGCCCGAATCGACGTGGACGACGCAGCCGTCCTGAAGCTGGGAGTTCTCGCCGATGGTGATGACATCGTCGTCGCCGCGCACCACGCAGCCGAACCAGACGCTCGCGTTGTTCTCCAGCACGACGGAACCGATCACGATCGCGTTGTGGGCGATCCAGTAGTCCCCTTTGCAGACGACTCTGCGATCGCCGAGTGAATACTTCATCAAGGAACTCTGATCAGGTCACCGCCGCCGCGTGCGACGAGAACGCAACGGTACCGGCGCGCGCCGTGTCGTCGGTGACGACGTTCACGAGCGCGACCATGCCCTGATCGACTTTCTTCTGCGCGCGCACCAGTGCGGGTCCGATGTCTTCCGGCTTTTCCACGTACTCGCCGTAACAGCCGAGCGCTTCGGCCATCTTGTCGAAGCGTGTGTAGCCGAGGTTGCGGCCGATCTTTTCTTTCTTCGGATCCGCGGTCCAGCCGCCGTTCAGGCTGATCACCACGAGCACGGGCACCTTGTGGCGCACAGCGGTGTCGAGCTCCATCGCGTTCAGTCCGAACGAGCCGTCGCCGTGGACGACGATGACCTGCTTGTCGGGACACGCGATCTTGGCGCCGACGCCGAAAGGCATGCCGACCCCCATCATCCCGAACGGCCCGGAATTCAAACGATGGCCCGGCGCGAACGTCGGCATCGACTGGCGGCCGTAATTCAGGATTTCCTGGCCGTCTACGCACAGGATCGCGTCGCGCTTCATGAAGTTCTTCACTTCCTCGCACAGGCGCAGCGGATGGATCGGCGTCTTGTTCATCGCCATGCCGCCGCCGGTTTCCTTGCGCTTCGCTGCTTCGCCCTCGGCGAGCTTCTTGCGCCATGGCGCAAAATTTTCCGGCTCGACGCGTTTGGGTAGCGCTGCGATGAGTTGCTGGAGCACCGCCTTGCAGTCGCCGACGATACCAATATCGAGCTTCCGCGGCGCCGAGGCGATCTCGTCGGCATCGATGTCGATGCGGGCGATCGTGGCATTCGCGCCGAAGCGCGGCGGCGCGGCATGGCCGATGATGTAGTTCATGCGCGTGCCGAGAATGATGATGAGATCCGCATCCTTGAACGCCGTCGAGCGCATGGTAAGGAACGACAACGGATGATCGTCGGGCAGGACGCCGCGGCCCTGCGGCGTGGTGTAGAAGGGAATGCCTGCCTTCTCCACGAATGACTGCATCTCGGACCACGCCTGCGACCAGATGACACCGCTGCCGCTGACGATGAGCGGCTGCTTCGCCTTGGCAAGCGCATCGATCAGCTTGTCGACTTGCGCGGTGTCGCCCATCGGCCGCGAGTTGAGCAACGGACTCCCGGAAAGCCGCCAGTCGACCTGGGCTTCGTCGATCGTCTCGTACAGGATATCGGCGGGAAAATCGAGATAGACCGGCCCCGGCTTGCCGCTCCTCGCTTTCTGAAAGGCGGCGTTCACCTGCTCCGGGATGCGCTTGATATTCACGACACGGTCGGACCACTTCGTGCAGCCTTTCATGATCGCGACTTGGTCGATCTCCTGGAACGTCTGCCGGCCAAAGAGGCCGATCGCACTCGAGCCGCCGATCGCGACAACCGGGCAGCAATCGATCAGCGCGTTGGCGAGGCCGGTCGTCAGGTTGATCGCGCCGGGGCCGCTCGCCGCCATGCACACGCCCGGCTTCTGCAGCAGTCGGCTATAAGCCTGCGCCGAGAGCGCGGCAGCCTGCTCGTGGCGCACGTCGATCATACGGATCTCTTCTTTCGCGCAGTGCGTCTGGGCGAGCTGCATCGGCCCGCCCATGATGAAGAAGAGGTCCTTCGTGCCTTCGTTTTTCAGCGCTTTGGCGAGGATTTCAGAGCCCGTGACTTCAGCCATTTCGCTCTCCTAAATTATCTTGTCGTCGCGCAGCGCGGCGACCTGCTGATCGCTCATGCCGAGCCAGTCCTTGAGCGCTTCCGCGCTGTGTTCCCCGAGCAGCGGCGCGCGCTTTACCGCCGGCGGATTGCCGTTGAAGCGCACGGGCCAGCCGGCCATCTTGAACGTCCCGTGGTGCGGGTGCTCGATCTTTTGAATAATCGCGCGTTCCTGAAAGTTGACGTCGTCCAGGATCTCGAGCGTGTCGCGCACGGCCCCCGACGGGACCGCGGCGCCGATCACGCGCATGCACTCGTACTTGTCGCGCTTGCTCGTGAACTCGGTGATGATCCGGTCGAGCTCCACCTCGTTCTCGAGACGGGCGGCCTGGGTCTCGAACCGCGGATCGCCGATGAGATCTTCGCGCCCGATCGCTTTGAGCAACCGCGGCCAGTGCTCGGGATTGCCGCGGCTCGTGTAGACGTAGACGTAGTCGTTGGGGCCGCCGGGAGCGCAGGGATAGATGTTGCAGGGCGGATTCGTGCCTTCGAGGTTTTTCGCACCTGCGCGTGGCGCCGGTTTACCGGTCTTGATCGTGAGACCGAACGAATTGCGGATGTAGTGCAGCATCGCGTCCTGCATCGCGACCTGGAGATGCACGCCCTTGCCCGTCTCTTTGCGCTTGTGGAGGGCCGCCAGGATGCTGATGCACATCAGCATGCCGGTGCCGGAATCACCCAGCGTCGCGCCGGGCTTGGCGGGCCTGCCGTCACGCTCGCCCGTAATGCTCATAACGCCGCCGCACGCCTGCGCGATCATGTCGAAAGCGAGATTGCTCTCGTACGGACTACCTTCGCCGAAGCCCTTCACTTGGCCGTAGATGATGCCCGGATTGATTTCGGAGAGGACGTTGTAGCCCAGACCCAGACGCTCGATCGCTCCCGGTGCGAAATTCTCCAGGAAGATGTCGGCTTTCTTTGCGAGGTCCTTGATCACCTGAAGGCCGCGTGGCGATTTCACGTTGACCGTGATCGAGCGCTTGTTGGAGTTGTAGTTCAGAAAATACGGATCGTCCTTGTGCGGTTTCGTCGAGCCTGTGCGCCGCCCGGGATCGCCGCCGTTAGGATTCTCGACCTTCACGACGTCGGCACCGAGCCACGCGAGCACCTGCGTGCACGACGTGCCCGCTTCGAACTGCGTGAAGTCGAGCACCTTGACGCCCGTGAGCAAATTCGGAGCAGCGGCTTTGACGTCCGGCATAGGTTTCTCCCCGAGGATGAGGCGAAAAAGATCGAGCGAGGCGTGAGCCGTCATAAGATAACACGACCCCGCCCGATGGGAAGCCGGCTATTTCTTCGTGCGCTTCTCGAGCAGCGGTTCCGTCAGACCCTCGACGCCCGCGAGGCCGAGACTCACCAGCAGCGCGAGCTGCGGCCCCAGCCAGTTGTTCGTCGGCGTATACCACTCGCCGAGCGAATGGCTGCCGCCGCCCTGACCCGCGCTACTCAGCGTGATCGCCGGAATGCCGAGGCTCATCGGCAGATTCGAGTCCGTGCTCGCGGCGGTAATCGCTCTCGTATCCGCGCCTACCGTGCGAAGAGCCGCGCGGGCCGTATGCACGATCGGGGAATCGATGGGCGTCAGACCCGCCGGGCGATCGCCAATGAGCTTGATGTCGGCCGAGATCGCTTTCGAGCCCCACCGCCGGTTTTCCTCCTCGACCGCTTCCCGTATCGCGGCCACCACCTTCTCCTCGAACTTGAGAAGCTCTTCCTGGCTGTTGGAGCGAATGTCGATCGCCATCGTGGCGTCACCCGCGATCGCGTTCACCGACGTACCGCCTCTTACCGTGCCAACGGTAA
>DASRIK010000084.1:0-7192 GCA_035650035.1 Burkholderiales bacterium
GCTGGAGCCGGTGAGCCGGTAGCCCAGGTCGCTCGCCAGTCCGCCCTCGCCTTTCCAGAAGGCGCGGATCGAATCGCGGTACACGCCGTTCCACTCGGCCCACTTCACCGGGAAGTTGCCCACCTGGTAGCCGCCCTCGCCCACGTCCCACGGCTCGGCAATCAGCTTCACCTGCGACAGCACCGGGTCCTGGTGGATGACGTCGAAGAACGCCGACAGCTTGTCCACGTCGTACAGCTCGCGTGCCAGCGCCGACGCCAGGTCGAAGCGGAAGCCGTCGACGTGGCACTCCGTCACCCAGTAGCGCAGCGAGTCCATGATCAGGCGCAGGACGCTCGGGTGCTGGGCGTTGAGCGTGTTGCCCGTGCCCGTGTAGTCCATGTAGTGGCGCGGCTCCTCGGGCACGAGCCGGTAGTAGGCCTTGTTGTCGACGCCCTTGAACGACAGCATCGGCCCGAGGTGGTTGCCCTCCGCGGTGTGGTTGTAGACGACGTCGAGGATCACCTCGATGCCCGCGCGGTGCAGGGCCTTGACCATGCCCTTGAACTCGCGCACCTCCTGCCCGTGCTGGCCGGTGGCGGCGTAGCCGGAGTGCGGGGCGAAGAAGCCGATCGTCGAGTAGCCCCAGTAGTTGGAGAGCCCGCGCTCGAACAGGAACGACTCGTCGACGATGTGGTGCACCGGCAGCAGTTCGACCGCGGTCACGCCGAGGTCGCGCAGGTAGCTGAGCGCCGGCTCGGAGGCGAGCCCGGCGTAGGTGCCGCGCAGGTCCTCGCGCACGTCGGGGTGGAGCCTCGTGAAGCCCCTGACGTGCGTCTCGTAGATCACCGTGTCGTTCCACGGAATGTTGGGACGGCGGTCGTCCCCCCAGGTAAAAGCCGGATCGATCACGCGGCATTTGGGCATTCCCGGTGCAGAGTCGCGGCGGTCGAACGAGAGATCTTCGCGCTCGTGGCCGACCCTGTACCCGTATTGCGCATCGCTCCAGTTAATATGGCCGAGGAGCGATTTCGCATACGGGTCGAGCAGCAACTTGTTCGGATTGAAGCGATGTCCGAGCTCGGGTCGATATGGACCGTAGACGCGATAACCGTATAGCAGCCCGGGCCGCGCTTCCGGCAGGTAGCAATGCCACTCCTGATCCGTGTGTTCGGTGAGGGGTATGCGCTGGACTTCGCGGCGGCCTTTCACGTCGAAAAGGCACAGCTCGACCTTTTCCGCGTGTTGTGAGAACACGGAGAAGTTGACGCCTTCGCCGTCCCACGTCGCGCCTCGCGGATACGCACGGCCAGGCCAGACTGCAGTGATGGGTCCGTTCATGTGTTCTTGTTTTTAGTGGAAAGACAATTAACCGCCAAGGACGCAAAGGACGCGGAGAGTCAATTACAAGACATAGGTTCTTGCAATACGGTGCGGTGCGAGCGCACCGGCCTCAATATCCTGGCTGAGCGATTTGACGCGTGCGTCAGTGACGCACCTTACGGACTCAAGGAACAAGCTGAATATATTGCTAACCTTCTGCGTCCTCCGCGTCGTCCGCAGTTCGATAAATCACTTGTATAACTCGCGCACGTCCTTCGTTTCTTCAAGTTTCGACGCGGACGTGAGCCGTCGCCGGTCCGAGCGAGGCCACCACCGGTCGAGCAGCTCCGCTGCCCAGCCCTGGCCGCCAATGCCGAAGGCAAGGGCGAGGGCAAGCACTACGCCCGCGAGCACGATCAGAAAAGCATGGCGCACGATGTCGCCTCCGATCTGCATCTGCTCGAGCGCGATCAGCAGGACGAATGCAAGGATCGCGTATTGAGCCAGCCGTCCGAGGACGTCGCCATCCTGGATCCCGACATTGCGGCAGTAAGCCATTACGGCGCCGCCGATAAAGCGCGCGAAGTAAGCGCCGAAAGCGAGGATCACGAGCGCCACCATGAGGCGCGGCACGAAAGACACGATCTGCCTCAGCAAATCGGTCACGTAGTGCATGCCGAGCGTATTGAAGGCAATCACGAGTGCCGCGAGGATGACCAGCCAGTAGACGAGCACGCCGAAGATGTCGGTCGTGTCGCTGCGTATCCCGCCTTGCTGGAGGAAGCCGTCGAGCCCGGCGCGTTCGGTGAGCACGTTGAAGTTGATCGCACGCAGCGCTTTTACGAGAGCGAAGCGCGCGGTTTTCGCCAGGAGCCATCCGGCGATCACGACCACGATTGCGAGTACGACCTGGGGCAGGAACGCGACCACGTTGGCGAGCGTTACGCGCAGCGGTTCGAGTATCGAATCCATTCGTTCCATGGGACCCTCCAACCTTTGGTTGTCTTATGAAACCGGCACCAGCCGATTGATCCCCGCCAGCGGCCAGCGCACCCAATCCGGCCTGTTGTTGAGCTCGTAACGAAGCTCGTAAAACGCCTTCTCCAGCTCGAAAAGCTCGAGCAGCGCGCGGAAATCCGCCGTGCTCGCGTATATGCCGGTTTGACGCGCGGTCTCCTCGTACGCCGTCAGGAAGACGTTGCGGACCTGTGCTTCCCAATCCGCGGCGAGCGGCGCGAGCTTCGCTTCGTCCTCGGGAGCCTCGATCGCCCGTCCAAGTCCCGCGCCCGCGGCGTAGCTGAACGAGCGTACCATGCCCGCGACGTCGCGCAGTGGGGAGTGTTTTCGCCGGCGCTCCTCGACCGGCCGCGCCGGCTCGCCTTCGAAATCGGTGATGATGAAGTCGTTCTTGCTGATCAGCACCTGGCCGAGATGGTAATCGCCGTGATGACGAGTCTTGAGAACACGGCCGGGCGGCGGCTGGAGCGCATCGATGCGCGCGACGATCTGCTCCCGACGCCCGGCAAGCTCACGAGCGTCCGCCGCAACGTTCGCCGGCAGCTGACCGAATCTGCGCGTGAGCAGATCGAGCGCGGCGGCGGCATCGTCGCGCACGCGCTGCTTCCATTCGTTGAAGTCCTGTGCAGTGGCGGGCGCCGGATCGAACGCAGGATCGCCGGTGTGCTTTGCAAAGGCAGCGTGCAGCTCGGCGGTGCGCACGCCAAGCATCTGCACGAGCGCGAGATACGCGCCGTGTACGTCGGGTGGCAGCTCCGTCGTCGCGCGATGCTTATCGAAAAACCGCGCGAGGTACTCGAGCGTGTAGGTCCAGCCGTCGCCCTGATTGCGCACGTACGCCTGGAGAATGGCAAGTGTTGTCACCTGGCCGTCTTTTTCGACGTGCTCGACGGTACCCGCGAACGGCACGCAGTTCGCGAAATGCGCAACTTCCGTGAGGAAGCGCCCGATCTCCACTTCGGGATTCACGCCTCTGCGAACCCGTCGATAACCTTTCAGGAACAACCGCCCTCCGATCGTGACGATCGTGTTGCTGCTGACTCCGTGCGGTATGCTGACCGGCAGCGATGTAACGTCGCCGCCGGCGAGCTCGTGGTATGCGCGTGTCGGACGGAAATGCAGGGTGCCGTTTGCTGTCGTCACGTCGCCGCCCCGGCCTATGGCTGCAACGATCCCGCGGGAGAAGCGGTCGTCTCCGAAAGCGTCCGCGAGGAATCCGACGCTTGCCTGTTGCCGTACTTTCGCCATCGTCACCGGCCCGAGGGCGCGAACGCGCTCCTCGTCCGTGTCCTCCCATGCGAGGGCAAGCGGGATGAAGTAGCACGACGCTTCACCCGGACCTTCGGTGCGGAACATGGCGATCATCCACGTGCCGCCGGGCGCGTCCCATAACAGGTGATCGTAGAGCCGCACTGCGCGAATCGTTTCGCCTTTGGCTGCGTACCAGCGCTGCGACTGGACATAACGCGGAAGCACCTGCTCCTCCAGCTGCGCACGCGTCTTCTCCGCCAGGCCGATGCGCCATGGCACCACACGGTCGCGGAAGAAGCTCGTCCAGCCATCGAAGAGAACGACGATCGGCAAGTCCTCGGGCGCCGCGCGCTCCTCGTGCCAGCTCGGCACCGGCACGTCCGTCGCCAGACGAAACCAGTAGAAGCTGTGCGCGGGAAGCGTAAGCATATAGGGCAGGTCGCCGATGGGCGGGAAGGGCGTGCGCCCGAGAAGCTCGAGCGGCACGCGCCCCCGGAAGCGCGCGAGATCGAGCTCGACCGGTTGCGCGGAACGGCCCAGGTTCGCCACGCACAGTATCGCTTCTTCACCGAGCTCGCGAAGGTAGGCGAGCACTTTGCGATTGCCCGGTCGCAGGAACGTGAGCTTCCCGCGTCCGAAAGCGCGGCTCGTGCGGCGCACCGCGAGCATGCGCTTCATCCAGTTGAGGAGCGATCCCGGCTCGCGCGTCTGCGCTTCGACGTTCACCGCCTCGTAGCCGTACACGGCATCCATGATGGGCGGCAGGTACAGGCGCTGCGGATCGGCACGCGAGAAGCCCGCGTTGCGATCCGGGCTCCATTGCATCGGCGTCCTGACGCCGTTTCGGTCGCCGAGAAAAATGTTGTCGCCCATGCCGATCTCGTCGCCGTAGTAAAGGATCGGCGACCCGGGCATCGACAGAAGCAGGCTGTTCATCAGCTTGATCGTGTCGATGTCGTTTTCCACGAGCGGCGCGAGCCGGCGCCGGATCCCCAGATTGATGCGTGCGCGGGGATCGGCGGCGTACATGCGATACATGTAGTCGCGCTCCTTGCTCGTCACCATTTCGAGCGTGAGCTCGTCGTGGTTACGCAGGAATATAGCCCACTGGCAGTTCTCCGGGATGTCGGGCGTCTGCTGCATGATCTCGACGACGGGATAACGGTCTTCCAGCGCGATCGCCATGTACATGCGCGGCATCAGCGGGAAGTGATATGCCATGTGGCATTCGTCGCCGTTTCCGAAGTACTCGCGCACGTCCTCGGGCCATTGATTCGCTTCGGCGAGCAGGAGCTTGTCGCGATAGGAGATGTCGAGCGCCGCGCGGATCTTCTTGATGACTTCGTGCGTCTCCGGCAGATTCTCGTTGTTCGTGCCGTCGCGCTCGACGAGGTAAGGAATCGCGTCGAGCCGGAACCCGTCAACGCCCATATCGGACCAGAAGCGCATGATGCGCACCACCGCCTTCAGCACGCTCGGGTTGTCGAAGTTGAGATCGGGCTGATGGCTGAAGAAGCGATGCCAGTAATACTGCTTCGCGAGATCGTCCCAGGCCCAGTTGGACGTTTCCGTGTCGGTGAAGATGATCCGCGTTTCCTTGTACTTCGTCGGATCGTCGCTCCACACGTAGAAGTTGCGCTTGTTCGAGCCGCGCGGGGCGCGCCGTGCAGCCTGGAACCAGGGGTGCTGGTCGGAGGTGTGGTTCACCACGAGCTCGGTGATGACCCTGAGGCCGAGACGGTGGGCTTCGCGCAGGAATTGGCGGAAGTCGGCGCGCGTTCCGTACTGAGGATGGACGTGGTGGTAGTCCGCGACGTCGTAGCCGTCGTCTTTCAGCGGCGAAGGGTAGAACGGCAGCAGCCACACTGCGTTGACGCCGAGGTCGCGGATGTACTCGAGCTTCTGGGTAAGGCCGCGAAAATCGCCGATTCCGTCGTCGTTCGAATCGTAGAATGCTTTCACGTGCAGCTGGTAGATGACGACATCCCTGTACCAGAGCGGCGTGTCTTCGAGCGCGGCCTCGTCGGTTTCGCTCGCGGCTATCGCTGCAACGGGACGGTCCATCGTGATTCCTGTTCTCAAACGAAATAGTCGAAATCGCGTTCGTCGCGCACGCGCCTGCGCACCGCGAAAATGTGTCCCATGCCCGGTTCGAGCTCGACGTAGTTGCGCCGCCCGTGCCAGAGATAACGTGCATCGGTCAGGAGATCGTGTACCTGATAGGGCGAGTGTGCGTCCAGCTTCAACTGATCGAGATCGAGATCCACCCAGCCGCTCTGACGGTGGTGAGGATCGAGATTGACGATCATGAGTAGCGCGTTCGAGAGGTCCGCGGTTGCCTTCACGTAGGCAATGAGCTCGTCATTATCGATCGTCACGAAGCTCACCGTGCTGTCATCCTGGAGTGCCGGGTTTTCGCGGCGTATCGCGTTTACGCGTGCGATGAGGTGTCGCAGGCTGTCGGGCCGATCGAGGTCCCACGTGCGAAGCTGATACTTCTCCGAGTCCATATATTCCTCGCTCCCCGGCTCGCGTGGCACGCGCTCCGAGAGCTCGAAAGCAGGCCCGTAGATACCATAATTCGCAGCGAGCGTCGCAGCGAGCAGCAGGCGCGCTACGAAGGCCGAGCGCCCGCCGTGCTGCAGGTACTCCGTCAGGATGTCCGGCGTATTCGGCCAGACGTTCGGGCGGAAATATTCGCGGCCGGGGCCGTGCGCGAGCTCGTTGAAGTATTCCATCAGCTCGTGCTTGGTGTTTCGCCACGCGAAGTACGTATACGACTGCGTGTAGCCGAGCTTGGCGAGCCTGTGCATGATCTTCGGGCGCGTGAACGCTTCGGCGAGGAAGATGAGGTCCGGATACTCCGTCTTCAGCTCGTTGATGATCCATTCCCACATTGGAAAAGGTTTCGTGTGCGGATTGTCGACGCGAAACGTTTTGACATCCTGCTGGATCCAGAACTCGAAGACGCTTTTCAGCTCTTCCCAGAGATGCTGCCAGTCTTCGGATTCGAAATGGAACGGGTAGATATCCTGATACTTCTTGGGCGGATTCTCGGCGTACTGCACGGTACCGTCGGGGCGCCACGTGAACCAGTCCGGATGTTCTTTCACGTACGGGTGATCCGGCGCCGACTGGAACGCGATGTCGAGCGCGATTTCCATACCGAGCTCGCGTGCGCGTGCCACGAGGCTTCTGAAATCGTCGAGCGTGCCGAGTGCCGGATGAATGCTCTTGTGTCCGCCTTCTTCGGAGCCGATGGCCCAGGGGCTTCCTACGTCGACGGGTCCAGCGGAGAGCGCGTTGTTTTTGCCTTTGCGCTTTTCGCGCCCGATGGGGTGTATCGGCGGAAGATACACGATGTCGAATCCCAGCTCCGCGACATAGGGCAGGCGGGCTTCACAGTCGCGGAACGTTCCGTGGCGGCCGGGCTCGGGGCTCGTCGAGCGGGGGAAGAGCTCGTACCAGCTCGAGAAGCGCGCCCGTTCGCGGTCGACGAAGATCCGCAGCTCTCTGTCGTATACGGTGGCGAAACGCCGGTCGGGATAGTGCTTCGCGACGGCTGCCAGCTCTTCGTCGAGTGCAATCCGTTTGATCTCGTCCGGGTCGTGCGCCGCGAGAA
>DASRIK010000085.1:0-18594 GCA_035650035.1 Burkholderiales bacterium
AATTCTGTCCGTCGCTGGCAAACAAAAGCTGGCCACCGAACTTGCCGACGGAATCAGGGCGATCATCGCGCCCGCGCCGCCCCGCGCCACCGCTGCGGCAAGCGTTGCCGAGCCGGCCGATGCATCATCGAAGACCGAGGCTGCCGAAGCAGCCAAACCTGCGGTCGAAGTGCTTTTCACCTCGTTCATCGTCCAGTAACGCTCATGGCGAAAGACATTCTTTCCCAGGACGAAGTCGACGCGCTACTGAACGGCGTTACGGGACAGACCGATGAGCCCGCGGAGCAGGAGGATACGAGCGGCGTCCGGCCGTACAACCTCGCGACGCAGGAGCGCATCGTCCGCGGGCGCATGCCCACGCTCGAGATCATCAACGAGCGCTTCGCGCGTCTGCTGCGAATCGGGCTTTTCAATTTCGTACGGCGGACAGCCGAGATTTCCGTAGGTCCCGTGCGTGTCCTCAAGTACAGCGAGTTCGTGCGCAATCTCGTCGTCCCGACCAACCTGAACCTTGTTCAGGTGAAACCGCTGCGCGGGACGGCGCTGCTCATATTCAACCCGGATCTCGTCTATCTCGTTATCGACAATCTCTTCGGAGGCAACGGGCAGTTCCACACGCGCGTTGAAGGACGTGACTTCACGCTCACCGAGCAACGCATGATCCAGCGGATGCTCGGCGTCGTCTTCGAGGAGCTGGAGAAAGCATGGGCGCCCGTGCACCCGCTGAAGCTCGAATACGTGCGTTCTGAAATGAACACGCAGTTCGCGAACATCGCGACGCCGAACGAGATCGTCGTCGTGACCACGTACAACATCGAGCTCGGTGCCGCCGGTGGCGAGTTTCACATCTGCATGCCTTACTCGATGCTCGAGCCGATCCGGGACGTGCTCTGCAGCGCGCTGCAGGGCGAGCAGATGGACGTGGACAGGCGATGGGTGAAACTCCTGTCGAAACAAGTACAGGCGGCGGACGTCGAGCTCGTCGTCAATCTGGGCCACGCGCAGCTCACGGTGCAGCAGCTCCTGAACATGCAGGTGGGTGACGTGATCTCGCTCGATGTTGCGCGTCCGCTGTTGGCAGAAGTCGATGCGGTGCCGATCATGGAATGCAAATGTGGCGTGTTCAATAGTCAGTATGCGTTGCAGGTCGAGCGCCTGCTGCCGTCGAGCCACGATAACTGAAGGCAAAGTTGGAGAACGACATGAGCGAGAACGTGGAGAACGTGGAAAAGGATGCGGCCGACGATTGGGCTGCAGCCATGGCAGAGCAGACGGGTAGTACTGAGGCAACCGCCGAAGAGCCGGCGGCCGACAATGCGGCGCCTGCGCGGCGCGCGCCCACGGCAGCGTTCGAGCAGTTCTCGCCCGGGCCTGCAAAGGCTGGCGTGAACGACATCGATCTCATCCTCGACATCCCGGTCCAGCTGACCGTCGAGCTCGGACGCACAAAGATCGCCATCAAAAACCTGCTGCAGCTCGCACAGGGTTCGGTGGTCGAGCTCGATGGGCTCGCGGGCGAACCGATGGATGTCTTCGTGAACGGCTGTCTCATCGCGCAGGGCGAAGTGGTCGTCGTCAACGACAAGTTCGGCATACGGCTGACGGACATCATTACACCCTCCGAACGCATCCGGAAGCTCAAGCGATGAGCGCAGGCGGCATGCTCCAGTTCGCCGTCGGCCTTGCGCTGGTGCTCGGCCTGATCGTCGCCGCGGGCTGGTTCGCGAAGCGCTTTTCGATCGGCCCCACCGCATCCGGCCTCGTGAAAGTCGTCGCAGGCGCCGCCGTAGGCCAGCGCGAGCGCGTAGTCGTCGTCGAAGTGGGCGACGTGTGGATGGTACTTGGCGTCGCGCCGGGGCGGGTCAACGCGCTGCACACGATGCCGCGCGGCAGCGTCGCAATGCAGCCGACACTTGCGCAGGCACCAGGAGCGCCGGGCGGTTTTGCAGGCTGGCTGAAGCAGACGATGGAGAAGCGCCGTGTCGGTTAACAGGATACTGTGCGCGGCTGCGATCGCGCTCTTCGGATTCGCAGTCCCGGCTCTCGCACAGACGGGCGGCCTGCCCGCTTTCACGAGCACGCCGGCACCCGGCGGCGCGCAGACTTATTCGCTGAGCTTGCAGACACTGCTGCTGCTCACTTCGCTCACGTTCCTTCCGGCAGCGCTCCTCATGATGACGGGCTTTACGCGCATCGTCATCGTGCTCTCGCTCCTGCGCCAGGCATTGGGTACGCCTTCGGCCCCGCCGAATCAGGTCGTGATCGGACTGTCGCTCTTTCTGACCTTCTTCGTGATGTCGCCCGTGCTGGAGAAGATCTACACCGACGCTTACAAGCCGTTTTCCGAGAATCGCATCACCATGGAAGACGCGCTCGACCGCGGCGCGGCGCCGCTCAAAACGTTCATGCTGCGGCAGACACGCGAAGCCGACCTCGCGCTTTTCGTCAGGCTTTCCAATCAGCCCGCGCCGGCAAAAGCTGCAGACGTATCGATGAAAGTGCTCATACCGGCGTACGTGACAAGCGAGCTCAAGACGGCCTTCCAGATCGGCTTCGCCGTGTTCATTCCGTTTCTCGTGATCGACATGCTGGTCGCAAGCGTGCTCATGTCCATGGGGATGATGATGGTCTCCCCCGTGATGATCGCGCTGCCCTTCAAGATCATGCTTTTCGTGCTCGTCGACGGCTGGAACCTCCTGATCGGCTCGCTCGCGCAAAGCTTTGGCGTATGAAAGTTACGACGCGCGCTTCGGGCGCGAGAAACCGCCTAATCGCCTCGCGGCGCTACTTGAGAAATTTCAGGTTATGAATTCCACTGCAGTCATCGCGATCGTACGCGAAGCGCTCGAGCTCACGCTGATCGTGTCCGCGCCGCTGCTTCTGACAGCGCTCTGCGCCGGCCTCGTGGTGAGCGTTTTTCAGGCCGCTACGCAAATCAACGAGATGACGCTCTCGTTCATTCCGAAGCTGATCGGCGTCTTTGTCGCGATCGTCGTCGCCGGGCCGTGGATGCTGCAGCTTCTGGTCGACTACACGCAGCGGCTCTTTACGAGCATACCCGGGATGGTGGGGTGATTTCCGTCACCTCCGCGCAGCTCGATGCATGGCTTGTCGCTTTCATCTGGCCTTTCACCCGAATACTCGGCCTCATCGCTGCGGCACCGGTCACTGGCAGGCCACAGTTTCCCCTGCGAGCGAAGATCGGGCTCGCGGTGCTCGTGAGCCTTGTCATCACGCCGGCATTGCCCGCACTTCCGAAGATCGACCCCGGCTCGTGGTACGGCCTTTTCCTGCTCGCGCAGGAGCTCGCGATCGGGCTCGCGCTTGGATTTCTCATGCGGCTGGTGTTTACCGCCGTCGAGTTCGCTGCGGAGCTCATCGGCTTACAGATGGGCCTCGGTTTCGCGCAGTTTTACGATGCGCAGACTGCCGCGCCCATGCCCGTGCTCAGTCGCTTTTTCGGTCTCGCGGCAACGCTCACGTTCCTCGCGATCGACGGTCATCTTCTGCTTTTCGGTGTCCTCGCGGAGAGCTTCACAACGTTGCCCGTGGGTGGCAGCGCGACCAGTGGCTTCTGGCAGACGCTTGCGTCGCAGGGCGGCCATCTCGTCTTTGCCGCGCTCTCCCTGTCTTTGCCGGTCATCGCTGCTTTGCTGGTAACGAACCTCGCGCTCGGCATACTGAGCAGGGCCGCGCCGCAACTGAACATTTTCGCAGTGGGCTTCCCCGTCACGATCCTCGTCGGCTTCGCGGCAGCGCTGTTCTCGATCAGCTACCTGCTGCCGGTGTTCGAGCATCTCGTTCGCGACACCGTCGACATGATGCTGCAACTCAGGCCGTCTTGAAGCGATAGCGCCGGGTTGCTTCGGCTCATCCGCGGTGCTCCTTGCACCCAGCCAAGGCATACTATGCGGATGAAAATCGCTACCTGGAACGTGAACGGTATCCGCGCGCGCGAGGCACAGTTTTGCGAGTGGCTCGAGCGCGACCGACCCGATGTCGTGTGTCTGCAGGAGATCAAGGCGGACCCTTCGCAGATCCCCGAGCGCTGCAAGCTCGACGACTATTACGTCTACTGGCACGGCAGCCGTGGCTATTCCGGTGTATCGCTGCACCTTCGGAAGACCCTGCTGGACACTGAGCCCGAGTTCAGTCACCCCGCGTTCGATATGGAGACGCGTATCGTCCAGGCGAGCCTCGGCAACCTGGTGATCGCTTCGGTATACGTGCCGAACGGCGGCAAGGACTATTCCGCGAAGCTCACGTTCCTGACGGGTCTCGTCGCTTGGGCAAGGGAGCTCCACGAGTCCGGACGCGAGCTGGTGCTATGCGGAGACATAAACATCGCGCGAACCGATATGGACGTGCATCCGCGAGAGCGCAAGCCGGAGGTGATCGGGCAGCGCAACGAAGAGCGTGAGCTCTTCGAGAAGCTGTTGGGTGATTACATGGTGGACGTCGGTCGCGCGTTCGAGCCCGAGAACGACCGGCTTTTCACGTGGTGGCCGCCGTGGCGCAACATGCGGGCGCGCAATATCGGCTGGCGCATCGATTACATCCTGGCGTCGAAATCGATCGCGGCCCGCGCGCAAAGTTGCAGTGTGTTGGCCGACGTGGGAACGAGCGATCACGCACCCGTGACGATAACCGTGTAAACCTACGACGCGCCTTCGGCGCAACTGCCCGTCGGCCTGTCCTGAGCTTGTCGAAGGGCGCTTGGCGGCGCTAAAGGGGTACTACCGGAGCTCGATTACGGCGTGGGCGAAGCGCTGCGCGAGCGTCACGCGCGACTCGATGCCTTCGGTGTGCTCGAGCACTGCGTACTCGGCAAAGCCTTTGTCTCGGGCAAGCTTTTCAGCCGTTCGGCGCAGGAGCGGGCCGATTTCGCCTTCGCCACCCGTGAAGAAGCGCTTCATTGTCAGGGCGACGCGATACCGCTGGGGACCGAGGGGCTCCACCTGGACTTTCCAGTTCGGGGCGAGCGGGTCGATGATCAGATAGAGCACGCTGCCCGCAGCAAGCGTCTCCGCGGGGATCGTAAGTGAGGGACTGATGTTCAGCGTGCGCGCTGGAATCAACGTGGTGGGCTTGCTATCGTCGATGCTGCTACAGCCGGCTGCGGCGAGCGCTGCGCCCGCCAAGAGCGCATAGGTGAGACGTAGATACATCATAGGAAGTCGAACAGGTTGAGCCTCGTCACGGCGACATACGATTTCTGTGCGGCTTCGAGGGACACCTGCTTCCTCGTGATCTCGCTCAGCGCCCCTGCATAATCGAGGTCGACGAGCCGCGAACGCTCTTCCTCATAGCGCAAGCCCAGATCCTGGCTTGTCTCCTGCATCGATTCGATTTCGACCATGCGGCTGCCCGTCGCCGCACGCGCGGTAAGAATATGGTCGAGCGCATGATCGAGGCTCGCGCCCATGGCATTGAGGCTGTTCTGGTAGACGGCGCGACTCGAGGGCATGAGCGAGATCCCGGTTTTCAGCGCGTCGATAAGCTCGTGTACCGTCGCAAAAACATCCTGCATCGGTGATCGCTCGACCGTGAACGTGTCTCCCGAGGCCGGAGTGCCGGTAATGACGACTTCGGCGCCGCTGTCCCAAGCTGCGGCACTCGGATCGCCTGGTTGGCGGCTGAAGGCGATCGCGACGCCCGGCTGATAGGCTCGCGCATATGGGCCTGCCGCGGGCGCCAGACCGGTCAACATCGACAAGCCCGCTACGTTATCGACGATGTCATAGGTGGTAACCGGAGGCGCGACCATGCTATCGACATGGAAGACAATGGTGTAGTCGCCGCTGTTCGCCGGGTTATTCCACGCCGTAGCGTTCCTGACGGTGCCTGCGTCTGTTATCGCGGTTCCGGTATTTGCGCCGGCTGCCGACGCGACGAACGTGCCATTGCCCGCGCGCACGCGCTGGAAGACGTCGGCCCCGCTGTCACTGGCGGAGATGCGCCGTTGCGGAGCGATCTGAAGCAGCCGTTCGCCTTCGTCTCCCGAGTACGCCACAACACCAGGGGCCGACTCGGAAAAAGGCTTCGTCGTGCCCTTGTAGCCCGAAAAGAGGTATTCGCCTTCGCCGTTGGTGCGGTTCGCGATACCGAGAAGCTCGTCGTAGAGCCCCCTTACCTGCGCTGCGAGGCTCACGCGGTCTTCATTCTTGAGCACCGGGTTGCCCGCCGTGATCGCGAGCGATTTCACGTCCTGCAGAACGCGCATTGCATCTGCGAGCGCCTGTTCTTCGAGTCCGAGAGCCGCGTTGGCCGTCGAGGCGTTCGCGCTGTATTGAGTATTCAGCCCCTTCGCCTGATCGAGGCCGATCACCGAGGCCGCCGCCATCGGATCGTCCGAAGGCTTGAGTACGCGTCGGCCAGCCGATATTTTCTGCTGCAGATCGAGCTGATCGGTGAGCTGGCGCTGGATCCCGCGCATACCCAGCTCATAGAACATGCTGGTGCTAAGGCGCATCGCTATCGTCCTATATCGAGGATCGTTTCAAAGAGCGTGGAAGCGATCTGGATCACTTTGCCGGAAGCCTGGTACGCCTGTTGGTAGCGCAACAGATTCGCCGCTTCTTCGTCGAGATTGATACCCGACATCGCCTGTTGAGTCTCGCGCGTGCGCAAGGCGATTGTCTCCTGAGCATCCGCGGCAATCTGCATTTCGCGCGCGGTGTTGCCGAGCAAGCTCGTGAGCTGCGCGTAGGCCGCCTGGTACGATGCCGTTCCCCCGTTTAGCGTGTTGGTGACCTGGAGATCCGCGAGAAGCGCCGCGTTGCGGTTGTCGGAGGTGCCGCCGGTGTTCGGAACCACTGTGAACGTATCTCCAGCGGCCGGCGAACCGGTAATACGCACCGTCCAGCCGTTATACGTAATGTTGCCACCGGACGTGTATGCGACGCCCACCGGATTGCCCGTTCCCACGCCCGTCACGTCGAACGTCGTCGCGCTCGTGAACGTGATCGTGACCGGTTGCTGCAGGTTCGCGTTGAGCGGCGGGTTCACGACGCCTGCGCTGATAACACCGGTTCCCGTGTTGTTCGCGGAGGACCCGCCGCGGATCGGGGCGGCGGCCGCGATCCGTGCTGCATCGGTAATCGCAAGGCCGAAGTCCCGCGCAGCGTAGTGCGTCGGCTCGATGAGAAAACTGTCGCCGGCGGCGGGCGCGCCGGCTGTAAGCGCAATCGTCATTCCATCCACGGTTTGCGGAAGCGCGGCGTACACGGTGGTGACGTTGTCGGAGAGCCGCGTGAGCTCGTAATTGGCTCCGGTGTAAACGAGACGATAATCGCTTGCGGTGAGCTGCGTCGCGTTCGCTACCGTCGCGCCGATCGCGGCCGTGCCTGTATTCACCGGACTCACGCGTGGAGTGACCACCGGCTGCACCGGGGTGAAAAAATCTCCCCCGAGGTTGCCAAGCAGGTCCTGACCGAGCCTGTGCTGTGCGTTGAACGTGTGTGCGAGGCCGGCTGCGATGCGGCCGAGCTCGTTCTGTGCCTCCGTGAGCGGACCGGCACGAAAGGCGAGCACGGCGCCCAGGCTGCCACCACTCAGCACGTTTCTCTGGAGCGGCACCATGGTGCTTCCCACGACGAACGCGACCTGCAGTCGGTTCGGCACGTCCGCGTCGGGAATCGCGGCAAGACCGAACGCTTGATTGCCGACGACGAGACCCTGTCCACTACCGATCGAAACGTTGACCGTGCCGTCGGCCTGCTGTACGACCGATGTGCCGATCAGCTTGTTCAGCTCCGAGATGAGCTGGTCCCGCTCGTCGATGAGATCGTTAGGCGGCTGATTCGGGTTGATCTGCGCCATGCTGATGCGCGAATTGAGCGAAGCGATTTCCCGCGCGTAGGCATTCACGCTGGAAACGGTAGTCTTGATCTGCGCGTCGACGCTGCGGCTGCTGTCTTCGAGTTGCGCCTGGAGCGCCTGGAAGCGCAACGCGAGCGTGGATCCCGCAGCGAGCATCGCCTGGCGCGAAGAGACGGATCCGGGGTTCGATGCAACGTCGTGCACACCTTCGAAGAAGTGCTGCAGCGCGGGCGCGAGGCCGGCACTCGGATCGCTCAGCAGATTGTCGATTTTTTCGAGCTGGCCGCTGTACGCGGCATAGTAGCTCGCATGCGCCTGCGCGCGGTTCGTCTCGCGTTCGAGAAAATCGCTGTAGACGCGCCGGACCGTGTCGACTTCCACGCCCTGCCCGAAAGCGCCGGCGCCAGTGAACTGCGCGAGCGCACCCGATTGCACGACCTGCTGACGGTGAAATCCGGGCGTATTCGCGTTGGCGATGTTATGCCCGGTCGTAACGAGTCCCGCCTGAGCAGCGCTCAGGCCCGATACGCCGATCCCGTATATCCCGATACCCATGATCTTTAGGCGCTCCCCGAAACGTTAACGGCTGCACACCCCGCGCACTTGAAGCGTCACGCGGAGAGGCCCTGCCGCAGTGCGCTGCTCATGATGACGCGAGTGAGTTTCGATGCGTACGCGGGGTCCGTGGCGTACCCTGCCTGTTGCAGGCCACGGGCAAACGCGGCGGCGTCGTTCCCCGCCTCGAGTGCCTGCGCGTAGCGCGGATTGTTCTTCAGCATATTCGCGTAATCCCGGAACGCTTCCGCATACGAGTCATAAGAGCGGAACTTCTCGACGACCCGCTGCTTCGCGCCTTGCACGAACTCGGTCGTCGCGGTGTTGCTCGCGTTCCCTTTCCAGGAGCGACCCGCCTTGATTCCGAAAAGATTGTGGGTCGGCTGACCATCGACACCGCGTATTTCGCGCGTACCCCAGCCTGACTCGAGCGCGGCCTGTCCCAGGATGAACTGCGCCGGGATACCCGTCGCGCGCGAAGCCTCCACTGCGTGGGGCCACATCTTGTCCACGAATCTGCGTGCACGCGCATTGCGACGTACTGTCGGCGGGGACAGGTCTGTTTCCGCAGCCGGAGCGGCTTCGGAAGGCTGCTTGGGCGCCTCGCTCGACGCGGCTGCGTCTACGGCCGGCGTGCCGCCGCGACTCAACTGCCGCGCCATGACGTCCGCAAGACCGATCCCACGCGCCGACATCGTCTGCGCGAGCTGCTGATCGAGCATGCTCGTATACATGCGAGTCTGATCGCTGTCGAGCGGCCCGTTCTGCGGGGCGGCCTCGCGCATGCTCTTCAGCAGCATGTTCACGAACAGGACTTCGAACTGCTTCGACGCGTCCCGGAGCGCCTTCTCGGGCGCTTTTCCGGCGTCGGCACGTAAGCGCTCGAGGCTGCGAGGATCGAGCGCGAGGGAAGCAGGGTTGTATGTCATATCAGATGATCTCGAGCTCCGCTCTCAGCGCGCCCGCCGCCTTCATGGCCTGCAGTATCGAAAGCAGGTCCTGGGGCGTGGCGCCGATCGCGTTCAGCGCTTTGACGACTTCGTTCAGGTCGGCGCCGCGCACGACGGTGAGGCCACCCTTCTCCTGACGGATTTCGATCTGCGCGCGTTCGCCGACTACGGTGTTGCCGCGCGAGAGCGGTGCCGGCTGGCTCACGACCGGCTCGCTCGTGATGGCGACCGAGAGGTTCCCGTGCGCGACAGCGCAGGTATCCACTGTGACCGCGCGATTCATCACGACGGAGCCGGTGCGGGCGTTCACGATCACCTTCGCGGGCCCGAGTCCCGGCGTCACATCGATGCTTTCGACGCGCGAAAGAAATGCGACACGCTGAGTCGGCTGCTCCGGCGCGGCGACGCGGACTGTGCGTCCGTCAATTGCAACCGCGATCTCTTCGCCGAACGCCTCGTTGATGGCGTTCACGATGCGCTCCGTGGTCGTGAAATCAGAGGAGTTCACCGAGAGGTACACGTGCCCGTCGCGGGCGAGCGAGGTAGGCACGACACGTTCGACGGTGGCACCGCCGGAGATGCGGCCAACCGCGAGATGGTTTACCGTGAGGCTCGAGCTTCCGCCCGGCGATGAAGCGCCGACGCCACCGACCAGCACGTTCCCCTGCGAAAGCGCATACACCTGGCCGTCGGCCCCTTTCAAAGGCGTCATGAGCAGCATGCCACCGCGCAGCGATTTTGCGTTCCCCAGAGACGAGACGGTCACGTCGAGCGCCTGGCCCGGCCGTGCAAAAGGCGGCAATGTAGCGGTCACCATCACCGCGGCAACGTTCTTCAGCTGAAGGTTGGTCCCTGGCGGCAGCGTGATCCCGAGCTGGGACAGCATGGTCGTGAGACTTTGTACGGTGAAAGGCGTCTGCGTGGTCTGATCGCCGGTGCCGTCCAGTCCGACGACGAGACCGTAGCCCAGCAGCGCGTTCGAGCGCACGCCCTGCACCGTCGTGAGATCCTTGATGCGCTCCGCATAAGACGGCAGCGGGCTCCCACCGAGCAGCGTCACGGTACTGACCGTGAGCGCCGCACGCGCGATGAAACGGGCGAAATACTTTCTTTGTGTACACATGAGCGTCGCGCGTCTAGAACGGAAGCACGTTCAGAAAAAATCGCGTAAGCCAGCCTGTCTGCTGGTTGTCGGCCACAGCACCGCTGCCCCGATATTCGATACGCGCATCGGCAACGAGAGTGGATTGGACGGTGTTGGCGGCCGTGAGATGCACGGGATTCACCACGCCCGAGAGTCGTATGAATTCCGATCCCTGGTTGATGCCGACCTGCTTTTCGCCGCTCACGAGCAGATTTCCGTTCGCGAGCACTTCCGTGACCGTGACGGTGATCGTGCCGATGAATTCGTTGTTGCTGGCGCTTTCACCTTTGCCGTCGAACGAGAAATCGGAAGTCGCTGCAAGCTCGGAGCCGAGGAAAGACTTGCCCGGCAGCCCCCGCAGCGCCGACACTCCAAAACTGTTGTTGCTCGTTCGCCCGGTGTTCGTGTTCGACTTCTTGCTTGCGTCGGTTCTCTCGGCAATCACGATCGTGAGTGTGTCGCCGATATTGCGCGCGCGCCGGTCCTCGAACAAGAACCCGCCGGACAGTCCTGCCGAATAAATGGCCCCATCGGCAGCGGGCGCCGGCCGCGGCGCGGCAGGACGCACGCTGATAGGCTGATGCACGCTCGTGGGCGGCGTGACCGTGAGGCAGCCCGCGGTTGCGACTGTGCTAACTACAAGCGCGAGCAATGTTTTTATGGTCATGGTTTATCGCTTGGCCGGATTACAGCTGCGCCAGTTTCTGGAGCATCTGATCCGAGCTCTGGATCGCTTTCGAATTGATTTCGTAGGCGCGCTGCGTCTGGATCATGCTGACAAGCTCTTCGACGACGTTGACGTTCGAGGTTTCGACATAGCCTTGCGAAAGCAGGCCCATGCCGTTCGTGCCCGGTGCATTCGTGCCGGGCGTGCCGGAGGCAGCCGTCTCGATGTACAGGTTCTCGCCGACGCTTTGCAGTCCGGCCGGATTCATGAAGCCGCTCATCTGCAGCGCGCCGACCTGGGTCGCGCCGTTCGTGCCCGCGCGCACGACCGACACGATGCCGTCGCGGCTGATCGTGACCGAGGTGGTATTCGCCGGGATCGTGATCGCCGGCTGTATCGGAAAGCCGCTCGCCGTGACGAGCTGACCCTGACCGTTCACCTGAAACGAGCCGTCTCTCGTGTACGCCGATGTGCCATCCGGAAGCTGGACCTGAAAGAAGCCGTTGCCCTGGATCGCGACGTCCAACGGATTGGAGGTCGACTGCAGATTGCCCTGGGTGAAGATGCGTTCGGTCGCGACAGGTCGCACACCGGTGCCGAGCTGCAATCCGGAGGGCAGTTGCGTCTGTCCGGACGACTGCGCGCCCGGCTGACGTATGGTCTGATAGAGCAGATCTTCGAACACCGCGCGACTGCGCTTGAAAGCGTGCGTGCTCACGTTCGCGAGGTTGTTCGCGATCACGTCCATGTTGGTCTGCTGAGCGTCGAGACCGGTTTTCGAAATCCACAGTGAGCGGATCATGTTGGTTCTCCGTTACTTCTAACGATTCATTGACAGGAGCTGGCTCGCCTGGCGCTCGTTACCCTCGGCGTTCTGCAGAACTTTCATGTGCATGTCGAACTGCCGGGATATCGAGATCATGCTGACCATCGCTTCGACGACGTTCACGTTGCTGCCTTCGAGCGCGCCGCCCTGGAGCTTCACTTTCGTATCCACCTCGGCCGGGACACCGCTGCGAACGCGGAAAAGGCCGTCGTCGCCGCGCACGAGCTCGGCTTCGGGCGGGTTCACGAGCTTGATGCGACCGATGGGCGTAACCTGCGCCGCCTGGTTGCCGTTCGGCACCGTGGAGACCGTGCCGTCGGCGGCGACCGTCATCCGCGAGTCGGCGGGAATGGCGATCGGTCCGCCATCGCCCATGATCGTGAGCCCGTTTCGCGTCTGCAGGACACCGTTCACGTTGACCTGAAGGCTGCCGTTGCGCGTGTATGCTTCAGTGCCGTCCGCTGTCTGCACCGCAATCCAGCCCGTGCCTTCGATCGCAACATCGAGATCGCGCCCAGTGTGCTGGATGGTGCCCGGGCGGAAATCCGCGGCCGGCGTCGAATCGACAACGAAAGCGCGCGTTGCCGTGCCGTCGCCGAAAACCTCGGCTGCACGGAAGGCAGTCAATTGCGCGCGATACCCGGTCGTCGATGCGTTCGCGAGATTGTTCGCGACAGTGCTTTGCTGCCCGAGCATCTGTTTCGCGCCGCTCATGGCGACGTAAATCACGCGATCCATTCGATCTCCGTTGTTCGCGGTGCCCGAGTGGCGCGCCTGCCGGCGCGTCACTCGTCACCTCGGTCGTTACTCTGCGTGTTAGCGGAGGTTCACCAGCGTTTGCAGCGTCTGGTCCTGAGTCTTGATCGTTTGCGCGTTCGCCTGGTAAATGCGTTGGGCGGTGATCATGTTAACGAGCTCCTGGGTAAGATCGACGTTCGAATCTTCGACCGCGGCAGACTGGATCGAGCCCAGGCTGCCCGTGCGCGGCGTGCCGATCACGGCGACGCCGGAATCCGCCGTTTCTTCCCACAGGTTGTTACCCATCGAACGCAGGCCCTGCTGGTTCGCGAAATTGGCGAGCACGATCTGACCGAGCGTATTCGCCTGGCCGTTCGAGTAGCGCCCCATGATCGTTCCGTTCTCCGCGATATCGAGGCCGGTCAGTCGTCCCGACGTATACCCGTCCTGAGCAATGGCGCTCACGGAGAACTCCGCGCCGAATTGCGTCGTTCCGGTGAAATCGAGGTCCGTCACCAACGGCGAAATTGCGCCGCTCGTCAACGTGAGCGCCACGGGCGTAATCGGCATTGCGGTGGTCAGACTGCCGCTCGTGTTGAAGTTGATCGTGACCGGATTGCCCGCGCCGGCGCCAAGGTTCACATCCGCAACCGGCCCGCCGTCCACGGTGCCGTGCACACGCCAGTCGCCGGCGACGGCCGTCTTGACGAAGTACAGCGTCAGTGCGTGCGAGTTGCCGAGCGAGTCATACACGACAGTGGACGTCGAGCTCGTATAGGTCGTTGCGTTCGTAGGGTCGAACGCTGCAACGACGGCGGTAGCCCTGGAGTCGAGATTGAGCGTCGCCTCGACGTTCGCAGTCGGCCTCGGACTGATGTCGCTGGTCGAGAGCCGCAGCGGCACCGGCGCAGACTCCACGATGTTGTTATTGGCATCGACGGGGTAACCCGTGAGGCGCAGGCTGTCGGCGTTCACGATGTACCCGAACGCGTCGAGGTGAAGCTGCCCATTCCTGGAATAGGCCACAGTGCCGTTGTTATCTAAGCGCAAAAAGCCGCGGCCATTGATCGCGATGTCCAGAGGATTGTTCGTGACGGTGATGTTGCCCTGCGTGAACTCCTGCTGCACCGTGGCGATTTTCGTTCCGATGCCGATGTTGCTGCTTCCGGTACCGGCAAGCGAGCTTGCGAAAACGTCCGCGAATACCGCGCGTGAGGCCTTGAAGCCAACGGTGTTCGAGTTCGCTACGTTGTTGCCGATGATGTCGATGTTCTTTGCGGAAACGTTCAGTCCGCTCAATCCGGATTGAAAACTCATGGTTTACCTTGCTCCCTTAAAGTATGCGTTTCACGTCGGCCATATTGATGTCGCCGCCGCTTTGCAGATTCAGCCTGATGCCATTCGTCAGAGAAACACCGTCCACGCGCCCCGCCATCATCGGCTCGACGGCGATCGTGGCATTGCCGCGCACCGCGGTGGCTTGGAATACGTACGTGCCGCTACGCGCCGTCGTGCCGGCATCGGTTTTGCCGTCCCATTCGAAAGCAGACATGCCGGTTTTCGCGGCGCCGAGCTCGAGCGTGCGTATGAGCGCGCCCGACGCGTCCGAGACCGTCACGAAGACGCGATCGGCGTCCTGCTTCAGCTCGAACGCGCCGGTCGCCTTTCCTTCGTTCAGGGTGAGCGAGGAGCCTGAGGCGTAAACCTCGCGCCCGATGATCGCCGAGGCCTGCATCGACTGGGCTGCGAGCATCGACGAGGAAAGCCCCGCGAGCGTGGCGTTCAGTTTGTCGATTCCGCCGACCGTGCTGATCTGCGCGAGCTGAGTCGTCACCTGCGCGTTGTCGAGCGGGTTCAGCGGATCCTGGTTCTTCATCTGGGTGACCAGGAGCTTCAGAAAACGATCCTGGATATCGTTGCCGCCCGGCACGGCCGCTTTTGCCGTAGTGGCAGCCGATCCGACGGTATTCGTGGCGCCCGTGTTTGCCGCCGCGGAATTGCTCCCGCCGGCCGCGCTGTTCGAAGAGCTCATGAGGTTCTTGAGTGCCGAGAGCGCGCTCAATCCCGCGCCTACGGCTTGAAGTACTGGAAGCATCGGTTCTCCCGGTTATTGTCCGATCTGCAACGTCTTCAGGAGCAGAGTTTTCGCGGTGTTCATGATTTCGGCGTTCGTCTGATACGAGCGGGAAGCCGAGATCATGTTCACCATCTCTTCGACTACGTTTACGTTGGGCATCGTCACGTAGCCTTGTTCGTCCGCCAGCGGATGGCGGGGATCGTGTACGCGCCGCGGCGGCGAGGCATCCTGCACGACGCCGGTGACTCTCACGCCCACGGCTTCTCCATTGGGCAGAGGCTGCGCGCTGAAGACAACCTGCTTCGCGCGATAAGGCTCGCCGGTCGAGCTCGTCGCGCTGTCGGCGTTCGCGAGATTGCTCGCGGTGGCGTTGAGTCTTTGCGACTGGGCGGTGAGCGCGCTTCCCGCTACGTCGAATACGCTGAAGAGAGGCATGGGCTTTAACCTTGTATGGCCGCGAGCATCGCCTTCACCTGGCTGCTCACGAACGTGAGCTGCGCTTCGTATCGCACTGCGTTCTCGGCGAACTGCGCACGCTCGATATCGAGGTCCACGGTGTTGCCGTCCACGCTGCGCTGCACGACGCTGCGATAGAGAAGCTCAGCACCGAACGGCGTCGCGTCGAGCCCGGTCGTGCCTACCGGCTGCAATTGCGGTTTCGTCTGCGCGCCCTGTGCGTTCTTCAGTACGGAGGCGAAATCGATGTCACGCGCCTTGTAGCCGGGCGTATCTGCGTTGGCGATGTTCGAAGCAATCAGCTGCTGGCGATGGGCGTGAACCTTGAGAGCGGTCTGCGAAAAGCGAAACAGCTCATCCAGCCTGGTCATAGTCGAGCTCCTCGATGGCGTAGTCCAATGTTAGGAGCGCTGAAGCGAACCCGATCAGCGGATAAGCGATGGAAAACGGGTTCAATTTCGCCAACGCCGGACGCCCGGGACGGCGCATAATCGCCACACCTTTGAGGTCCTCTATTCCATCGGAGCACGGATGCGACTATTCCTTCTCGTTGCTGCTCTCACCTCCCTCATCGCGTCGTTCGCAGCTCATGCGCAAAGCGCGGCCACCCAGTCGCCAGCCGCTGTCCAGCGGGCGGTTGAGGAATTCGTGCGCGCGCAAACGAGCGGTTACACAGGCCGCGCAACGTTTACTGTTGGAAAGGTCGATCCCCGTCTGTCGCTACCTGCCTGTATGGCGCTCGAGGTATTTGTGCCTGCGGGCGGCAAACTGTGGGGGAACAGCTCAGTAGGCGTTCGCTGCGGTGCGCCGGCGCCCTGGACGCTGTATGTCGGCGTGACGGTGCGCGTGACCGGCTCTTACGTCGCCGCAGCACGCACGATTGCCGCGGGGCAGACCTTGAGCCAGGCGGACGTGTCGCTGGTGGAAGGCGATCTCACCCAGTTCGTGACCCCGACCGTTGCCAACGTCGCAGAAGCGGTGGGTAAAACCGTCAGCGCACCTGTAGCACCGGGTCAGCCGCTCCGGGCCGATGTCCTGCGGACCACACCGGTCATTGTGCAGGGCCAGACCGTGAAACTTGTCTCACAAGGCCGGGGCTTCCGGGTTAGCGCCGACGGAAAAGCCCTCACAAACGCGACCGCCGGCCAACTCACGCAGGTCCGGACAGCGACCGGTCAGACCGTCAGCGGCGTGGCACGGCACGACGGCACGATCGAAATAACATTCTAGTTCAAAGCCTTATCTTCGGGTCCTCAAGCGTTTCTGCTTTCCGGACGATAATTGCCGCAGCGGTTTCAGTCCCGGGCCATTAAAGGCCACGGGCTGCGAAGCCGTAATATGCAGCAGAACCCGTCTACGGGGAGTAAAGGCTATGAAGATCGACCCGGCTCTGAAAGCGGTTGCGCCAAGCACAATACACGAACAGCGTCTTCACAACGACAAGGCTCCGGGGCAACCCGCGACCAAGCCGCGCGGTAACGTCGAGCTCTCATCACTCTCGACCCAGCTTCGGGACATCGAAGCAGGCCTGGATGCAGGGCAGCCCGTCGACAGCTCGCGCGTTGCCGACATCAAACGTGCCATTGCCGAAGGACGCTTCGAGATCGACGCCGAAAAAATCGCCGACCGCCTCGTCGACGCAACACGCGAATTCCTCCGCAGCCACAAATCGTGACGCTGATGCCGTCGCCTGCCGGCAAAATAGCCGCAGCAGTCAAATCCGAGCGGGATAGCATGCAGGCGCTGCTCGAGGCGCTCGCGGAAGAGCGCCAGAGCCTGCGCGCCGGGGACACGGATCGGCTCACCGACCTCGGCTCACGGAAACGCGAGCTGCTGCTCCAGATTGCGCAACTCGGCGAGCACCGCAGCCGCCTGCTTCGCAACGCGGGGTTCAGTCCCGATCTGGCTGGCATGCGCGCGCTCCTGAACTCATCCGCAGCAACGGATGAGCTTCGCATGGAATGGCGGCGGCTGCTCGAGCTTACGCGAGACGCACGTCAGCTGAACGAGGAGAACGGCATCTTCATCGAGGCTGGCATGCGCGCGAATCAGCAGGCGCTTTCGGTCCTCGTATCAGCCGCTTCTGGCAACACATACGGGCCCGGCGGTCGCACGACGAATCCGCTTACGTCCCGCACTCTCGCCTCCGCTTAATCCCCCGCTCCACGCTGGTTCGCTTTACGTCTCGTTGCACATCGCGGGACGCGATCGGCGGTTGCGTCTGCCCCGCTTCGTGAAATAGCATTGCGGATTATCGTGGCGACCCCTATTGGGTGCGCCTTTCCGCTGTATTTCTACTCTAACCGGGATTTCAGATGGCAAAGACCTACAACATTCTCATCCTGGGCGCTTCTTACGGCTCACTGCTCGCGGCCAAACTTCTCATGCCGGGGCACACGGTGAAGCTCGTATGTCTTCCCGCCGAGGCCGAGCTCATCAACAAGGAAGGCGCCATCATCCGCATGCCCGTGAAAGGACGCGAGGGGCTCGTGGAAATCAATACCAAGAAGTTGAAAGGCAAACTGGCCGCGGAAGGACCTGCCAGTATCAATCCGAAAGAATACGATCTCGTGGCGCTCGCAATGCAGGAGCCGCAGTATCGCTCGCCCGGCGTGCGCGAGCTGCTCGATGCAGTAGCGAAAGCCCGCGTTCCGTGCATGTCGATTATGAACATGCCGCCGCTGCCATACCTCGCGCGTATCCCGGGCCTCGCGGTCGATCAACTCCGCGGGGCGTATACCGACCCGACCGTTTGGGACAGCTTCGACCCTAAGCTCATGACGCTGTGCAGCCCGGACCCGCAGGCGTTCAGACCACCGGAAGAGAAAGTGAACGTGCTGCAGGTAAGGCTCCCGACGAACTTCAAATCCGCCCGCTTCGATTCGGATGCGCACACCGCGATCCTTCGTCAGCTCGAGCAGGAGATCGAAGCAGCGCGATTGGACACGGGCGACGCCAAAATCGAGCTGCCGGTGAAGTTGAAAGTCCACGACTCCGTCTTCGTGCCGCTCGCGAAGTGGTCGATGTTGCTGGCGGGCAACTATCGCTGCGTTCAGAAAGACGGTATGCGCTCTATCAAAGACGCGGTGCACAGCGACCTTGAAGCGTCGCGCGCCGTATACAACTGGGTCGTCGATTTGTGCAAGCGGCTCGGCGCTGACGAGAGGGATCTCGTGCCCTTTGAGAAGTACGCGAAAGCAGCGGAGTCGCTCCAGAGCCCGTCTTCCGCGGCACGCGCTCTCGCAGCGGGTGCGCCGAACATCGAGCGTGTCGATCGCCTGGTGCAAACGATCGCCCGTCAGCAAGGAATGCAGAACCCCGTCCTCGAGGAGACGGTCAGGCTTGTCGACGAATGGCTCG
>DASRIK010000086.1:0-2024 GCA_035650035.1 Burkholderiales bacterium
CTGGCAGACCTGCTGAACCGCGCACGGGCGTCGCGGCCGGACCTGGTCGCCGCTGAAGCGCAAGCGCGCGCAGCGCGCGCGTCGGCTGAGGCCGCTTCAAAGGCAAACTTTCCGACTGTGGAGATTGCGGGCGCCGCCGGCCGCACGTTTTTTACGGATGAGCGCGCTCCTGCCTCGAACTACAGCATCGGCGTCAATGTCCGGATTCCGATTTTCACGGGGTTCCGCGACCGTTACTCGTATCGCCTCGCCGAAGCGCAGGCCGAGCAGGCAGCGGCGAACCGCGACACGCTCTATCGGCAGACGGAGCTCGACGTGTGGCAGGCCTATTACGACGTGCAGACCGCCGCGACCGGCGTCGGCACCACCGAGTCGCAGGTAAAATCCGCAGAGCAGACCGCGCAGGCGACGCTCGCGCGGTATCGGGCGGGTTTCGGCAGCATCCTCGACCTCATCACTGCGCAACAGGACGAGTCGAATGCCCGCGTGCAGCGCATTCAATCTTATCTGGACTGGTATACAGCGCTCGCACGCCTCCAGTTCTCCACCGGGTTCCATGAGGTCATGGCAGCGACAGGCGTCAAGAAATGAAACGTTTGAGCATGCTTTTGGTTTTCGCGCTAATCGCTGCTGTCGCGGGGGGCGGCTATTGGTACTGGGACAAGCACGCGAGCGGCGCCACCGCCGCCGAGGCGGAACCGAAGAAGGCGAAGGGCAAAGGAAAAGGCAAAGGCGAACGTGGCCCGATCACGGTGAGGGCTGTGGAGCCGGTGGTGAAACCCATGCCCGTGCTCATCGAAGCCGTCGGCACCGTCGAAGCGGAGCACAGCGTGCAGGTCCGTGCGCAGGTAGGCGGCGTCCTTCAGTCGGTGCTCTTCAAGGAAGGCGACCGGGTCAAATCGGGGCAGGTGCTGTTCCAGATCGATCCGAGGACGTTCCAGGCGCAGTACAACCAGGCGCTCGCGCAGCTCGCCCGCGATAAGGCGCAGCTCGAAAATGCCCGCGCACAGCAGGAACGGCTCGAGCCGCTGCTCAAGCGCGAATACATCACGCGTCAGGAGTACGACGTTGCCGTAACGTCCGCGAAGTCGCTCGAAGCGACCGTGCAGGCGGATCAGGCTGCGGCAGAGGCGGCACGCATCCAGCTCGAATTTGCTCGAATCCGGGCGCCGATCTCGGGGCGCACTGGTACGCTGGCGATCAAGCCCGGGAACCTCGTGGTCGCCGCAGGCACTGGCACGCCGCTAGTCACGATCAATACGATGGATCCCATTCTGGTGTCGTTCAGCATCCCGGAGCGGCAGCTCGAGGATATCCGTCGTTTTCAGAACGACAAGCAGATGCGGATCGAGATCCTTGCGGACCGCAATGCACCGCCCGTCGCGGAAGGCAAGCTCGTCTTCATCGACAACACCGTGACGGCTCAAACAGGTACGGTGCTGCTCAAGACGCGCGTATCGAATGCCAACGAAGTGATCTGGCCCGGACAGTTCGTGAACGTCCGCATCGTGCTCACGATCGAACCGGAGGCAATCGTTCTTCCGGAATCCGCGGTGCAGCCCGGCCAGGATGGCAGCTTCGTCTATCTCATCGACGAGAACAGCCGCGTGAAGGTCCAGCCGATCACGATAGCGCGGCAGCTGGCAGGCGAGATCGTAATCGGATCGGGGGTCAAACCCGGCGACCGGGTGATCAGCGACTTTCCGCAGGCGCTCGCGCCCGGCGCGACGGTGCAGCTCGCCGGAGCCGAAACCAAAAGCGGCAAGGGTGGCAAGGGCAAAGGCGGCAAGAAAGGCGAGGCGAAGGGGGACGCGCCCACTGGCGGCAAAGGGGAACCCGGCGGTGCGGCGAAAGCCGAAGCGAAATAGGGACCGATCATGAATCTGTCACGGATTTTCATTGAGCGCCCGGTCGCGACGACCATATTCGTCGCAGCGATCGTGCTTTTCGGGGCCATCGCTTTCCGGGCACTGCCGGTCAACGATCTCCCGAATGTCGACTTTCCAACCATTTCCGTGACGGCC
>DASRIK010000087.1:0-2963 GCA_035650035.1 Burkholderiales bacterium
CGGCCAGACTTCCGTCTCCAGGAGGATTCCGACCTTGGGCCGGTAGTGGCTGAAGAACCGTGCCACCGCGCCGGGCGCGTCGTACGGAACGTAGGCGCGCAGCACGTTCGCGCCGAAGAGCGATTCGCCGGTACGTCTGCCGGTCGGCGTCATGTGCGTGAGCAGAATGCGGTGAGCGGGATACTGCGCCATGAGCGCACGCACGAGCGGCTCGGCAGCCCGCGTCTCGCCAACGGATACGGCGTGCACCCAGATGACCGGCTCGGGGGGTTGCGGCTGTGCGTAATAACCGAAGCGCTCCGCGATATCGGCCCGGTAACCCGCTTCGCGGCGGCCGCGCCACAGCAGGCGCACGACCGCAGCTGGCAGCAGCGCACGTACAAGCGTGCTGTAAGCGATCCGCGCGAAGCTCATGGGAAGGAACATAACGTCCCGAGCGCATGAAGCGCCTGCTGCACGTCCGGCATCTCTCCCGGGCCACCCAGGTTGATCGCGCGCGGGCAGCGAAGGCCGGTTCGCGCCGGGTCCGTTGCGACATAGAGACCGATCGTCGCAACACTCAGCGCGCCCGCCAAATGCGTAAGCCCCGTATCGACCCCGATGGCATAGCGGGCATGGGCGAGTAATGACGCAAGCTCGCCGACGGGCATACGCTCGGGCACAACGGCGCCCGGAATCGCATCTGCGAGTCGTCGGCTGCGGGCGTGCTCTTCCTCGCTGCCCCAGGGCAGCACGCTTTTCAATCCGCTTCCCGAGAGTGCACGGCCAAGTTCGATCCAATGCTCCTCCGGCCAGAGCTTCGAGCGCGCGCTCGTGGCGTGCAGTAACGCCGCGTAATCGGCCTGGATCTGCACGCTCGGAACACCATCGGTCCGGACCCCGTATTCGATCTGCGCCGGTTTGTCGTAGCGGAGCGCAGCGGCCGCAAGTATGCGGTTGCGTTCGACGGCGTGTATATCGCGCGGCACGTGAAAGGTACGGTCGTAGAAGACGGCCAGGGGTTCGCGCGACGTCCTCCAGTCGAAGCCGTAGCGGGCCCCGCGCGCAGCACGCGCGATCAAAGCGCTTTTGAGCAAGCCCTGCGTATCGATGATCGCATCGTATCGGCTCGCGCGAAGATGCTCGACGAAATCGCGGATCTCGCGCCACGTTCCCGGCCGCCACGGCGTCGTGCGCCACCGACGGATCGCGACCGGCAGGACACGGTTCACTGCGACATGCAGCGCCGGCACAGCCGCCATCGACTCTTCCGCGACCCAGTCTATTTCCGCGCCAGGGAACGCGGATGCGATATCGCTTGCCACGGGGAGGTTATGCACGAGATCGCCGAGCGAAGAGGTCTTCACCAGCAGTATGCGCGGCATCGGGAGAAGCTATGTCTATGTTATGATTGGCGAAGTGCTGCGGCGTGAAGTTGCGCGAGCGTAACACCGGCCGCACGAAAACCCAACTCGCGCGCACGGCTCTCCTTCGCGCGCTTTCCCAAGATCAGCGGGAGATGGGAGCTAATCTGTGATGCTCGTTATCGGGCGCACCTCATCATGCCAGGCACCTCCAAAGTGAAGGCGATCACGCCGTTCATCGATCTCAAGACGCAGTACGCCGCGCTCCGCGAAAGCATCGATGTGCGGATGCGCGCGGTGCTCGAGCACGGGCAGTACATACTCGGTCCCGAAGTCGCCGAGCTCGAAGAACGGCTGGCGGCCTATACGGGGGCACGCCACTGCGTCAGCTGTGCAAGCGGAACGGAAGCGCTGCTGATCGCGCTCCTCGCACTCGACTTGAAGCCGGGCGACGAGGTGATCACGACGCCTTTCACGTTCGTCGCGACCGCCGAAATGATCGTGCTCCTCGGAGCGGTACCGGTGTTCGTCGATATCGAGCGCGACACGTGCAACATCGATGCGTCGAAAATCGAGGCGGCGGTGACGCCGCGCACGCGTGCGATCATGCCGGTGGCGCTCTACGGCCAGCCCGCCGACATGGACGAGATCAATGCGATCGCCGCGCGGCATGGCCTGCCGGTAATCGAAGACGCCGCCCAGAGCTTCGGCGCGACTTACAAAGGCCGGCGAAGCTGCAACGTCTCGACGATCGGCTGCACGAGCTTTTTTCCGAGCAAGCCACTCGGATGCTACGGCGACGGCGGGGCACTATTTACCAACGACGACACGCTCGCGCAAGCGATGCGCGACATACGCGTACACGGGCAGCCGAAGCGCTACTACCACACGAGGATCGGCGTCGGCGGGCGCATGGACACTCTGCAATGCGCGGTGCTGCTCGCGAAGCTCGAACGGTTCGACTGGGAGGTTGGGAAACGCGAAGAGGTCGCGCGACGCTACGACAAGCTGCTGCGGGGCGCGGCGCCGGGCATTTCACTCCTCAGCGTTCGCCCGGACCGCACGAGCGTGTACGCACAATACACCGTTCTCGCGCGTGAGCGCAGCCGACTCGAGTCGAGCCTTCAGGCGCAGGGCGTGCCGACGGCCGTGCATTACCCGGTGCCTTTACACCTTCAACCGGCCTATGCCCGTTACGGGGTGGAGGGACGTTTTCCGGTTTCGGAATCGGTTGCCGGCGAGGTCATCAGCCTCCCCATGTATCCAGACCTCACGCCGGCCATACAGGATCAGGTGGTGAGCGCCATCGCACGGGCGTCCGCGGCGTGAACCGCGGCGTCCCCTGCACGCTTCCCCCAGATCACCAACCACTCAGTTCACGCACCGCTTGCCGCCCGTTACCACAGCAGGTGCGCTGAGGCGCACGTCAGTGTCCGCCCTTTCGCTTACGCGGGCCGCTTTCATCGCACTCGGCGCGTCGATACCCATCTCGACTTTCGTCGATTTCGTGCTGACGGTGGCGATCATTGTCACGTGGCTTGCGGCAATGCGTTTGCGGGAAACCGTGGACGCGATCCGGCGCAATCCGGTGGCTCTCTTCGCGTGCATCTGGTTCGCCGT
>DASRIK010000088.1:0-3023 GCA_035650035.1 Burkholderiales bacterium
CTGCACGGCTCGCGCGCCCCACATTACGCCTGCGGATGTGGCGTAGCCGACCAGCGCGGCGGCGAACGGGCTCGGCCAAAGCACGAGCCCGAGCTTCGTCATCGTTTGCGCGATCCCGCGCAGCAGGGCACCCGAGACCGGCAGAACGAGTCGCCAGCCCGGTGCCGCCCGCAGAGGCGCGCGCGCGGTAAGCATCACGAGCCCGGCGACGATCACCGTGCCCCCGATTCCGGTAGGCAGGGTGACACGCTCACCGAGAAAGAGCACCGCGGTCGCTACCGCGAAGATCGGCGCCGTGCACGATACGGCACCCGTGAGCGTAGGCCCGAGCTGGCGGTTCGACTCGTACGTGAGCAGCGTCACGAGCGCCGGATAGAACAAGCCGACAACGGCAAAGATCACGAGCGCCACCGTGTGCCACCCGTCGAGATCGAGCAGCACCGGCGATAGCGCGCACCACGCGATCAGTGTGAACGTGACGCTTACGGTTGCACCGGCGAGCGGTGAGGCGTGGCGCAGCCCGAACTGCGTCACGATCAGCGCCGAGCCGAAGCACGCGGCTGCAAGCAGAGCGAGTAAGGGCGCAGCCGTATTCATGAGCGGGCCATGATACGCTCTTCACATCATGCTCATGGCACGACGACGCGCGCTGTTGAATGCCGCCGCGGGCACTGCAGCGCTTGCGCTTGCCCAGCGCGTTGCGCGCGGCGCGCAATCGAAAGATCCGCTGCCGCGCACGAAAGACTACGTCGTCGCGCTCGTGCGCTCGCATCCCGCCGTGGACCCGAAGGCGCGTCCGGTACAGAAAATCGAAGCGGCGATCCCGCCGCCGGACCCGAAATCGTCGCCCGATAACGCGCTCGTCTTCGACCACTTCGTGGGCGATCTGCATCTGCGTTACGTTTTCGAGGACCCGTCGTTCATGCTCGCGCTGCGTGTGCGCGACCTGAAACGCCTGGGTCTACAGCGCGATGAGCTGCCTGCGCTGGTCGTGTCGAATTACCGGCGCCTCTACCCGAAGCTGGATGTCGCCTGGCCCGAGCGCTGGCTCGGCGTGCTGACAAATGGCGGCGAGCTGGAGCCATGTGCCATGCTGGACGGCGCGTTCTGGGAACGGCAGCGGAAAGCGTTCGGCAGTGAGTTGATCGCCGCAGTACCGTCGGCGCAGGAAGTGTTTTTCACGCCACGCGAGCCCAGGCAGAACATCGAGCTCCTGAAGCACCTCGCGATCCTGCACTTCGAAAAAGCGGGGAAGCGCGCCGTATCGCGGACCGTATTCGCGTGGCGGCTCTTCCGGTGGGAAGTGCTCGCGTAAGCCGAAGCTAGAGCACGCTCCACGCGCCGTCGATCGGCAGATCCGCCCCGCTGATGTTCGACGCGGTGTCGCTGCAGAGAAAAAGACCGAACGCGGCCACCTCCGCGGGCATGACGACGCGCCGGCTCGGCTGTCGGATCTGCAGCATGTCGCGGAGCGCCTCTTCGCGGGTCATGCCTTCGGCAACTTTGGCGGCGATCTGCCGTTCGCAGTTCGGCGTGAGCACGAGTCCCGGCGAGAGCGCATTGCACGTGATGCCGGTCTGCGCGATCTCGAGCGCCACCGCACGAGTCAGGCCGACGATCGCGTGCTTGGTCGTCACGTAATCGACGCGGTGCGGCACGACGTTCGTCGCATGGATAGACGCCATGTTGATGATGCGTCCCCAGTTGCGCTTTTTCATGCCGGGCAGCGTGAGGCGGATCGTGTGGAACGCCGCCGAAAGATTGATCGCGAGCGCGCGGTCCCACTTGTCCGCCGGAAACTCTTCGACCGGCGCGAAATGCCGCGTGACGGCATTGTTCACGACGATGTCGATCGCGCCGAAGCGCGACTGCGCCGCTTCGATCATCGCGGCGATGTCGTCCGGCTTGCCGACGTCCGCGGGGTGATAGAGAACGCCCACGCCGTGCGACTCGAGCTCGGCACGAAACCGGTCGATCGCCGCGGTTTCTCCGAAGCCGTTGATGACGACGTTACAGTCGGCCTGTGCGAACGTTCGCGCAAACGCCTCGCCGATGCCGCCGGTGGAGCCGGTGACGAGCGCGGTCTTGCCTTTCGGGTTCATTTGGCGACGTCGTGGTTGGCCATGCGCTCCAGCGCCCGCACGAGCGCGGAGTGATCCCATTTTGCACCGCCGTTCGCAACGCATGAATTGAAGAGTTCCTGCGCGGTGGCGGTGTTCGGGAGCGACACGCCCATGGCGCGCGCGCCGGAGAGTGCGAGCGACAGATCCTTCTGATGAAGCTCGATACGGAAGCCGGGTTCGAAGGTACGCTTGATCATCCGCTCGCCGTGCACTTCGAGAATGCGGGATGCCGCGAAACCTCCCATGAGCGCCTGCCGCACCTTCGCGGGATCCGCCCCGGCTTTCGACGCAAACAGGAGCGCCTCGCCCACCGCTTCGATGTTGAGCGCGACGATGATCTGGTTCGCGACTTTCGTCGTCTGCCCGTCCCCATTGCCGCCGACGAGCGTGATGTTCTTGCCCATCAGCTCGAAGAGCGGCTTCACTTTGTCGAAAGCGGTTTCGCTGCCGCCGACCATGATCGTGAGCGCGGCGTTCTTCGCACCCACTTCGCCGCCCGACACGGGTGCATCGACGTATTCGCAGCCAACGTCGTTGATGCGCTTCGCGAACGTCTTCGTCTCGATCGGCGAGATCGAGCTCATATCCACGACGATCTTGCCTTTGCTCAAGCCTTCAGCAACGCCGTTCGCGCCGAAGAGCACTTTTTCGACATCGGGCGTGTCCGGCAGCATCGTGACGATCACGTCCGCTTTTTGCGCGACTTCCTTCGCGCTGGCGCACGCGGTGCCGCCTGCGGCCGTGAGCTCCTGCGGCACCCCGCTGCGGGTGTGGAGGTAGAGCGTGTGACCGCCCTTAATGAGGTTCAGCGCCATGGGTTTCCCCATGATGCCGAGGCCGACGAATCCGACGTTACTCATGAGAGTCTCCCAAAGAAAATCATTCTGCCACAGCGCACTA
>DASRIK010000089.1:0-4678 GCA_035650035.1 Burkholderiales bacterium
TCACGATGGTACAAGACACCAAAACCCGCACGATCCCGGGCACGAGCACGACCAGCGGTTTCGCAGGCAGCCCGGCTACGAGCGAGGGCGCGCGCATCGCCGGAACGTCTCACCTCGACGACCACAGCGGGCCGGGTCCCGAGATCATGGCGGCGAGCTCGTTCGAAGGCGAAACGGTCGTCAACAATCAGGGCGAGACCGTCGGTGAGGTCGAAGAGATCATGCTCGACGTGCGTTCGGGACGGATCGCGTACGCGGTGTTGTCGGTCGGCGGATTCCTCGGTATCGGCGAGAAATACTTCGCGATTCCCTGGCGCGCGTTCACGATGGATACCGACAACCACCGGTTCATACTCGACGTCGATAAACAGCGACTCGAAAACGCACCCGGTTTTGACAAGGATCACTGGCCATCCATGGCAGACCAGACGTGGGCGACGCAGGTCCATACCTACTACAGCACGCGCCCCTACTGGGAGTAACCGCAACGGGCGGCCTGCGCTTCACAGACCGCCCCGCCTCATGGCAACGCCGCGGCATGCTTCGCAGCCGCGGCTTTTCTTCGGCATTCGTATTGCAAATTGGCCGCGCATACGGGCGATCGCGAGGACATCACATGAGACTGTTGGACGCGGCATTCAAGTACACCCCTTCGACGAGCACGAATATCGTCGCGACGTGGAAACGCCATGGCTACAGACCCACCACCGAAGCCGAACGCCTCGCGCGGCAACGCCGCGCGATGGGCAAAATACCGGCGGAAGGATCGGTGGTACAGCTCGACGGAACGAAACGAAACGCGCGCGGCGCGTTGCGACTCGCACCCGGGAAAACAGCCGCGGGTGATCGCGACTGATCGAGCGCGACGGGGTCGCTAGACGCGCTGCGCCCTGCGGCGTGGATCGAAGTCGATCCACGAGCCGTCGCGCCATTCGCCGCTCGTGCGCTCGATTTCCAGCGCGCTGTGCGAGCGCAGCACGTCGAGTGCGAGGTCTTCGTTCGAGTCGGCGCGCACGGCGACCATGACACCGGCGGGACGCTCCACGGGCTCCTCTACGCTTGCTTGCCGCGGATCGCCGCCGCGAGTGCCGCTCAGACCACCGGCGAGTGACCCCGCATAAGCGCCAACGCCGGCACCGGCCAGCCCCGCGATGGCCGCGAAGCCCGGATCTGTCGCCGCCGCCACCGCACTACCTAACACGGCGCCCGTGACGCCCCCGACCGCGGCTCCGGCAGCTGCCGTCGCACCGGACTTCTTGGTGCCTTCATCGTGATGCGCATCGCCGCCGATCGGATATTCCGCGTGCCGCCCTGGCGGATTGAGATAGAACGAAGTCACGTCTTCCGTCGGAATTCCCGCGCCCCTCAATGCCGCTACGAGGCGTTCCGCTTCGGCCTGTGTTTCAACGCGCGCCGCAAGAATGTTCGCCATCACAAGTCTCCTCAAGCGTGTGGCCGCGCAGTTTGCGCGCCCTGTGAGCGGCCGAGCGTGCGCCGCACTTCGACACTGGGAACGCGCATGAGCGTGCGGTACTTTGTGATCGTTCGCCGCGCCACCCGCAGCCCTTGCTCCGACAGGAGCGTCGCAAGCTTGGCATCGGAAAGCGGACGACTCGGGTCTTCCGTCGTGATGAGCTCCTTCAGCAGCGCGCGCACGGCCGTCGCCGAGCAGGCGCCCCCCGCTTCAGTCGCGAGCTGACGCGAGAAGAAGTGCTTGAATTCGAACACGCCGCGCGGCGTGGCCATGTACTTGTTGTTCGTCACACGGCAAACCGTCGATTCGTGCAGGTTGAGTTGGGCCGCGATGTGCTTCAACGCGAGCGGTTTCATCGCGACTTCGCCGTATTCGAGGAAAGCTCGCTGCTTCTGCACGATCGCTTCGGCGACGCGCTGTATCGTCACCAGACGCTGTTCCATGCTGCGGAGCAGCCAGCGTGCTTCCTGGAGCTGTTTGCTGAGGAACGAATGACCCGCGCCGGACACGGCATCCGCGTACGAGCGATTGATGCGCAGGCGCGGCACGACAGCCGGGTTCAGGTTCACAGTCCATTTACCGCGAACTTTCGTGACGATCACATCGGGTATCACGAACCGCGCATCGCCGCGGCCGAACCGGTGGCCCGGCTTCGGGTCGAGCGAGCGAATCATCGCGATCGCCTGATGCATCGTCTTCTCGTCACATGAAAGCTGCTGCTGGAGCTTGCCGAGCTCGTGAGCCGCAAGGACCGTCAGATGGTTCTGGACGATCTTGCACGCGCAATCCCACGCGGGACCGCGTTCCGTGCGCGCTTCCAGTTGCAGCATCAGGCACTCCTGGAGATCTCTCGCGGCAACGCCGGCTGGCTCGAGCGTCTGCACCAGTCGCACTGCGGCTCGCAGCTCTTCGGCGTCGACCGCCGCGTCTTTTGGCGCTGCAGCGGCGAGCTCTTCCAGGGAAACTTTGAGATAGCCGTCGTCATCCAGAGCGTCGACTACAAAGTGGGTGAGCGCGCGATCCCGTTCGCCCATCGGCGAGAGCATCAGCTGGTTACGTAAATGCGCGTGCATGCTCGGCTCAGGCTCGCTCCAGTCGGTGCGATCATTCTCGATGTCACCTGAGCTCCCCGAGCCGAACGAGGGGCTTTCGAAGCTGTATCGCTCCTCGCCTTCGGTGTCCGGCACCGGCTCCGGTGCCGTGGCCGCCGGCGCAGCAGGCTCGCTCAAAGTCGACGTGGGCGTTGTATGAGCCGCTTTATTCTCGGTCGACCCTTCTTCGAGGAAAGGGTTGTTCACGAGTGCCTCGCCCATTTCCTGCGCGAACTCGAGCGCCGAGAGCTGCAGAAGCCGAAGCGCCTGCTGCAGCTGAGGCGTCAAAGCGAGATGCTGTCTTAATCTGAGATCCAGGGCCGGGGCCATGAGTGGTCCTCCATTTGTTTGTCACATCACACCCGCCACCGCAGGTGCGCCACGTCGATGCCGCCGGCTCTCGCAAGGTCCGTGCCAGTGCATTTTCCGCTTTGGGCACGGGGGATGCTGCAGCGCTGCACTGCGCAATCGCGGGGAATTTAGCCCAGCCGAGAGTAATTTTTGCGCACTTGAGTCGGCTGCTTCACGCGCACGACGGACGCAACGTTCATCCCGGCTTCGCGCCGGGATCACGCCTCAGCGAAATCGAAATGGCTCCTGGCTCTCGCCAGGGTGAGCGAACGCGGTGCCGCTGCGGCCGCTCACTTTGCGGGGGCGGAGTGCGCTTCAGCCGATTGTTTGCGATCCCCTTGCGGCCCGGCGTCGCGTGGCAGCTCTTTCGCCGTCTTCGGCATGTTCGTGTCTTCGACCCGACCGGTACGCTGCACCCCGCCTGCGCTCGCCCCTTTCTCCCGCCGGTACCGCTCCGCGACGCGATCCTGCGCCCGCTCGAGCAGTTGTTTCTCCTTTTCGAGCTGCGCCTGCTCCTGTTCTTTTTTTGCCGCGGCCGCCTGCTGTTGTTCCGGCGTCGGCGCGGGTAGCTTCCCTACGGCCACTGCGGTCGTCGCCGCCAATGCTGCAGCCACCATCCACCGTATGCTCATCGTGTCTCTCCGTTTCAGGGGCGTTCCTTGAAAGCGCCCGTCGACTCGTTGACGAGGCTCTCCTCGGAGTCGCCGCCGCGCCCGTTGTTGGCGGGGGTATCAGCGCCGCGCTCGATGTCGGCTGTGCCCGCCGAGGGTCGAGTGGCCGGCTGGTCCTCCCGCGAAGCGCGGTCCTGGCCCTGGCTCGATCCAATGCCGCTCGGGGTGTCGCGGTTCAACTGCGACTGCGGCTCGCTGCCCTGCAGCACTCCCTCCTGCCCGCTCTGGCGGCTGTCCTGCTTCTGGCTCGGTTGCGAGCCCGCCCGATCTCGTTCAGCCATGCACTCCTCCTTCGCGTGAATCGCCACGGCGCCGAAGCACCAGCGGCACACCGCCAACCAGACTGCAAATGGCGCGCCCGTGAGCGCGTTCAGGTTTCGCTTGCGGGTGTGCTCTTGCCGCTGACGAACTCACCGATCATATCGAGCGACGGAATGTGATCGCAGAAGATCTTGAGCGTCATCAGGATCGGCACCGCCATCAGCGCACCGACGACGCCCCAGATCCAGCCCCACAAGAGCATCGAAAGAAAAATCATGACGGGATTGAGCGTGAGGCTGCGGCCCGTGAGGACGGGCGTAATGAACTGACCTTCGACTGTCTCCAGCGTGAAATACACGAGCGGGACCAGGAGGACGTCGCGCACGTCGTCGAACGTGAGGAATGCGACGACGGTAAGCACTGTCCCGCTGATGGCCGGCCCGATGTAAGGGACATAGTTGAAGAGCGCCACCATCACGCCCCACAGAATCGGATTTGGCATGCCGAGGAGATGCAGCGCGATGCCCGTCAGCACTCCAAGACCCGCGTTGATGCAGGTGATCGTAAAGAGGTAGCGCGCGATCGCCGACTGGATCGTGCGCGCGACGGCAACGGCGGTCTTTTTGTCCGTCAATGTAGGCAGCACGCGGACGAGCTTGCGCATGAAGAGATCGCCTGATGCGAGCAGAAAGAGCAGCAGGACGAGCGTCGCACCCGCTGACACGATCACGCTTTGAGTCCCGCCCCAGATGCGGCTGATCAGGCTCGGCGGCTTCGTGACGACCTGTTGCGGGCGTTTCGCCTCACTTTGAACCGTGGTGAGCGCTTCA